>CAZHKB010000076.1:0-10586 GCA_964533405.1 uncultured Phycisphaeraceae bacterium
CTCCCCCGCGTGCGGGGGAGGTGTCAACGAGGCTCTGCGAAGTTGACGGAGGGGGGAAGCCGAACTCCGCAGCCATGCGAACTTGGACGCCGGTGCGGCCATCGAGAGAGCATCGATGCTGACTCCGCCACCGCCTCCTCCCGCCAACAAGGACACTCCCGTGCCCACCCCCACCTACTCCTGGACCCTCCTCCGCGCCGGACGCTTCAAACTCGACGGCGGCGGGATGTTCGGCGTCATCCCGAAGGTCGTATGGAGCCGCACCGTCCCCTGCGACGACCGCAACCGCATCGACGTCCAGCACAACTGCGTGCTGCTCACCCCAGTTAGCCCGGAGGACTCACCGCAGAGGCGCCGAGAGCGCATTGAAACGACCTCGGCTCAGACTGGCTCGCCGGGTCGGTCTTCAGCGGACTCCGCTTCGCCCTTGCTGCATCCTCCGCGCCTGGGCGGTGATTCCCCCGTCCTGGGCCCCATCCTCCTTGAAGTCGGCACCGGCAACAAACTCGACCCCAAGATGCGCGAGATCTTCGCCCTCGAAGACCGCTGGATCGCCGACGCCCTGGCCGAGGTCTCCACGCCCTGCGAGTCCATCCGCCACGTCATCGTCAGCCACCTGCATTTCGACCACGCCGGCGGGCTTACCCGCCTGCTCCGACCCGGCGAGGTCGGCGCTCCAGCGCCCGCGCCGCCCTACCCCGGACGGGGGCCGGGCCATCCCCCGCACCCCGTCGCCCTCACGTTCCCGAGCGCCGAGGTCATCGTCCAGCGCCGCGAGTGGCGGGACGCCCTCGCCAACAACAGCGTCATGACGCGCACCTACTTCCCCGACCATCTCGAACCCATCGAGCCGAGGCTGCGCCTCATCGACACGCTCCCGCCCTACGCCGATGGCCGAGCGCCCGGCCGCGAGCAGGACCCCGTCTGCCCGCTCGAGGATCGCATGACCGAGGTCTTGCCCGGCATCTTCGTCTTCCGAGTACCAGGGCACACCTGGGGCCAGCAGGCCACGCTCTTCCGCGACAAGAAAGGCCGCACCGTCGTCTTCACGCCCGACATCATGCCCACCGCGGCCCACGTCGGCCAGACCTACTCGCTCTCCTACGACGTCGAACCCTACGTCTCGATGGTGTGCCGGCGCTGGTTCCTGCGCGAGGCCTGCCAGCGCGATTGGTTGCTCGTGCTCGACCACGAACCCGGCAATCCGCTGGTCCGCGTCCGTGAGAATGGCAAGGGCTGGTATCAGTTGGTGCCAGAGGCTTGAACGGCGCGCGCGTGAGAAGTGGTCAAGTGGCAGAGCGGCAAAGAGAGGCGGTCCCCTCGCACGCTGCCAGTCTCACTCAGTCCCTTCCCGCCCCCGCCGCCGCGCACTTTCCGCGCACTTGGCGCACCATTGGCGAGCCGCCGCCCTCTCACCCGATACCCCCCTATCAGGGTGGAACCCACCTCCAGCACGCCACGGACGGCACCATGCTCAAAACCTATCGTGCTCTTTCCATGGCCGCCGCCCTCACCGAGGTCAAGAGGGACCTCGGCGCCGACGCGGTCATCGTCAACACCCGCACCCTCCGTTCCGGCGGCGTGCTGGGCTTGGGCGCGCGCAACGTCATCGAGATCACCGCCTCCGCCGGCAGCCCGCGGGCGGGGGCCGCGCCCGCAGCCTCTCGCCCTGCCATGCGATCCGCCGGAGGCATGGCTGTCGCCCCGCCGCCCACGACCAACTCGCGGCCCACGCCTCGCTCCGCTGCGACCGCGGTCGAAGCCCGGCCCCAGCCATCGATCCGCCAGCCCGAGCCCAGTCGATCCCGCTTGGCGCCGGCCCCCGCCACAGGCCGCGCCGCCGTCATCGCCGAACTCCGCCCCCAACTCGCGTCCCAATCCACCGGCGGCGTCCCGCGTTCGTTCGTCCCCGTCGTCCCCCGAGCGCTCCACGACGCCCTCGCCTCCGCACGCGCGGCGTCGCACACTCCAACCTCCGCTCCCGCGAACTTCGGCGCCCAGGACAACCCAGTCGCCGCGCCCGCCCGTCGCGTTGCCGAGCGATCCCCCGAACCCGCCCGCCGCGGCATCGACTCGGACTTCGGCAGCCACGCCCAGCCCGATTCCTCCAACGCGGCCCTGGCCGTCCTCGAGGGCGCGCTCCCCGAGCCCGCCGCGCTGCCCGCTCGCCGCCTGGCCACCCCCGCCGCGCTCGCCCCGATCAACGAATCCGCCCGCGCCGCCATCCAAGAGGAACTCGCCTCCATCAAGCGTCTCGTCGCCCAGGTCCTCCAGACCTCCCGCCAGACCGCCGTCCGCGTCCACAGCGCCTCGCCCAACTCGCCCGGCCCGGTGGTCGGCGCCTCGACCGAGCCGCTCATGGCCATGTCCATGCGTCTGCTCGACGCGCAACTGGCCCCCGACCTGGCCGAGACGCTGCTCGGCGCGGTCCGTGATGAGCTCAGCCCGCTCGAACTGGCCGACGAGTCGATCGTGCGTGAGAGCGTCCTGCGTCACCTCGCCCGGGCCATCCCGATCGCGCCCGATTCCACGCTCCGCCGAAGCGACTCCGGGCGCCCGCTCACCCTCGCCCTCATCGGCCCCACCGGCGTGGGCAAAACCACCACCGTCGCCAAGCTCGCCGCCGCCCTCAAACTCCGCCACGGCAAGAAGGTCGGCCTGGTCACCAGCGATACCTACCGCATCGCCGCCGTCGAGCAGCTCCGCACCTACGCCACCATCATCGGCCTGCCCCTCAAGGTCGCGATGACCCCCGAGGACATGACCGCGGCCTGCGAATCCCTCTCCGACTGCGACGTGATCCTCGTCGACACCGCCGGGCGCAGCCAGCACGACGCCGAGCGGCTCGACGAACTCCGCCGACATCGCGACGCGGCCCAGCCCCACCAGACCCACCTCGTGCTCGCGGCCGGCGCGTCCGAATCCGTCCTCATCCGTGCCGCCGACCGCTTCAAGGCACTCGCCCCCGACCGCCTGCTCGTCACCAAACTCGACGAGGCCGTCGTGTTCGGCCCCATCGTCAACCTCGCGTCTCGGATCGGGCTGGGCCTTTCGTTCGTCACCACCGGACAGGAAGTGCCGGACCACATCGAGCGCGCACGCGCCGAGCGCCTGGCTCGCCTGGTGGTCGATGGCGGGAGCGTCCGGTGAGCGCTCAACTCTCCAAGCCCGGTTCGCCGCCGCTCACGCCGCGCGCGAGCGGCGGCAGCGGCGCGACCAGCGCGGCCGCCTGGAACACCGGCGACCAGGCCTCGCGCCTTCGCGCCCTGGTCGAGGCCGTCTCTCGCGGCTCCACAGCCCAGCCGATCGTCGCCACGCCTCGTGTCGAGCCTCGCGCATCGGCTCGGCCTGAAGCGCGCTGCGTGCCAAGCGTCGATCCTCCGCTGGTTGAGGTTGCCCCTCGCGGCCTCGTCCCCCGCGAGCCCGTGGCTTCGTCCACGCCCGATCGCCCCTCCATCCCTGTCATCGCCATCGCCTCGGGCAAGGGCGGCGTCGGCAAGACCTCGCTCGCGGTCAACCTCTCCATCGCCCTCACCCAGGCCGGCTGCCGCGCCACGCTTCTCGACGCCGACCTGGGTCTGGCCAACGCCGACGTCCTGTGCGGCATCGTGCCCACCAGCCGTCTTGACATGGTCGTTGAGGACGCCGACGAGCCGACCCAGAGCGCCCACGATCCGCTCTTCGACGACTCCCCGCCCACCCGCGCCATGGCCGACATCGCCGTCCGTGGCCCCGGCGGCTTCCTGCTCGTGCCGGGCAGCGTGGGCGTCGCCCAGATGACGCGCCTCAACCTGCGCCAACGCCGCTCGCTCATGGCAGGCCTCGCGACGCTCGAGTCCCGCAGCGACATCATTCTCGTGGACACCAGCGCGGGTCTGGGCGCCGATGTGCTCTCCTTCGTCCACGCCGCCGACGCGACCATCATCGTCGCCACGCCCGAACCGACCTCGATCGCCGACGCCTACGCCCTGATGAAGGTCTCGCTCATCCAGGCCCGCGACGCCGGGCGCCCCGCCCCGCGCCTGCTGCTTGTCGTCAATCAGGCCCGCCACCGACAGGAAGCCCGCAAGGTCCACAACCGCCTCTCGACCGTGGCCGAGCGTTTCCTGGGAACGTCGCTCCCGATGCTGGGCTTTGTGCGTCTCGACGAGCATGTCCGCCAGGCCGTCCGCCTCCGCCAGCCCTTCACGCTCGCCAGCCGCGGCTCACACGCCGCCCGCGACGTGCGCACACTTGCGGGCGTGCTCATCGCCCGCTCTCGCGCCCAGCGAGGCGGGGCCGTCGCCCGCCGTGGACTGCTGGCGTCGTTGCGGAAGCGCTGATCAACCCTGGCTTCAGGCCCTTCACTCCAGTTCCAGCACCACGAGTACAGGCCTGTGATCCGACCCGACATCCGCTGCCACCTCACACGACCTCGGCAGCAACCCCCGCGAGTACACATGGTCAATCCTGAACCCCGGCCACGCCACCGCGTGCCCCCACGTCGTCCCCAGCCCGGCCCCGACCGCCCGGTGCGCATCGATCAAGCCCGTCCCACGGATCACCCAAGCCTCCGCGCTCATCGGAGTGCAGTTGTGAAGTCCCCCGCCAGCACCACGGCCCTGGTCTCGTCCTCCAGCCAGCTCTGAATCTGTTCCACCATCCGCCGATGCTGCTCCAGCAGTGAACGGCCCATCGGGGCCGTGGGCAGATGGATGTTCTGGATCACGATCTCACGCGCTCCCGCGGCACCCTCATCGCCGGGCAGTCCATCGCCCGCTGAGCCAGGTTCCTCCACGCAGCACAACTGCCGCTCCCAGTCCACCGGGTCCACCGGTCCGATTCCCCGCGGCCCAAGCAGCCTGCCCGACACCCTCCGCATCGGTACCCGTGAGTACGTCGCCATTCCCGAGAAGTCCCGCTGCGGGTCCGCTTCGATGAACACATACTCCCCCGCCAGCGCCGCCCCCAGCATCCGATCATGTTCCGGCGTGTACTCCTGAAAGCAGATCACATCGGGATCATGCTCCTCGATCACAGCCAGCACCCGCGTCACGTCACGCAGCCCGGCCCACAGGTTGCACGTCAACACTCTGAGCGTCCTTGGCCCGCCCCCCGCGCCCTGCTCCCGCGCGTTGGCCCCGCCCGACGCGCTCAAGCCGCCTACCCCGACAGACGACGCCGGCGGTCGGAAGTACGCCGCCGCACCCGCCGGTGATCCGCCCGCGAACAGCACCGTCATCCCCGTCCCCGCCACCGCCAGCAGGCACAGCCGCGGAGCCCGCAGCACCGCCGCCACCATCGCCGCGACCGCCAGCCCCCCCGCGGCATGGAACGCGAACGTTCGCACCATGAACGCGACCCATGACAAGTTCAGATACCGACGACCATGCTCGCTGAAGTCAGGCGGGAACGCGAAGGCGCCAAGCACGCCCACCACCGTCGGAAGCGCGCCGATCCACCCCAGCGCCAGAGCGATTCTCACGACCGGATGCCGCCGACGGTGTCCAGCGGGAACGGGATGACGCGCGGCGTCGCGGTCGTCGTGGCTTCGCATCCACCCAGATACGCTCGCCTAGCTCCGGGTGTTCAGGCGGTGTGCATCGTTGGACCCGACGCCGCCCCCGCCCGTCGACCGCCGGCTACTTCTTCTCGAACACGAACCCCTTGTTCCTGGCCTCCACGCCGATGGTGTCCCCGGCGCCGAACTCACCCGCCAGAATCCGGCTCGCCAGCGGGTTCTCGAGCCGCTGCTGGATGACCCGTTTGAGGGGTCGGGCGCCAAAGGCCGGGTCCCATCCTTCCGCCGCCAGCAGCGCGACCGCCTCGGGCGTCAGGTCGATCATCATCTCGCGCTCGGCCAGCCGCTTCCGCAGCCTCGTCAACTGGATCTCCGCGATCGACCCCATCTGCTCGCGCTTCAACTGGTGGAACACCACGATCTCATCGATCCGGTTCAGGAGTTCAGGGCGGAAGAACGCCTGCCGCATGTCCAGGTTCAGCCTCGCCTGCATCTCGCCCGATTCCGCGTCCGGCCTCATGCCCTTGGCCGCCAGATCAACCCCCGGCCCATGACGAATCAGGTCGCGCACCGCCGCCTCGATCTCCCAGTCCTCGGCGCCCGCCTCGGTCATCGCCTGGATCTTCTGGCTCCCCAGGTTGCTCGTCATCACCACGATCGTGTTCTTGAAGTCAACCGTCCGCCCCTGCCCGTCTGTCAGCCGCCCATCATCCAGGAGTTGCAGCAGCACGTTGAACACGTCCTGGTGCGCCTTCTCCACCTCGTCCAGCAGCAGCACGCAGTACGGCCGACGCCGCACCGCCTCCGTGAGCGCGCCCCCCTCCTCGTACCCCACATACCCCGGAGGCGCGCCGATCAACCGGCTCACCGCGTGCTTCTCCATGTACTCCGACATGTCCAGCCGGATCAGCGCCTCCTCGGTGTCGAACAGGAACTCCGCCAGCGCCTTGCACGTCTCGGTCTTGCCCACGCCCGTGGGGCCAAGGAACAGGAACGACCCGATCGGGCGATTCGGGTCCCCCAGCCCCGCCCGCGAACGCCTCACCGCGTCGCTCACCACGCGCAGACCCTCGGCCTGCCCGATCACCCGCTTGGCCAGGTGCTCCTCCATCCGCGTCAGTTTGTCCCGCTCGCTCTCGATCAGCCTCGTCACGGGAATCCCCGTCCACTTCGCCACGATCTCCGCGACCTGCTCCGCGTCGACCTCCTCCTTCACCAGCGAATCGCCGGTTGCCTGCCGCCGTGCCAGCACCTGCTCGGCCGTCGCCAGTTGCTTGTCCAGGTCCCGAAGTTCGCCGTACTGGATCCGCGCCGCGGTCTCCAGGTCGCCGCGCCGCTGCGCCTGCTCCAACTCGACCTTCCGCACATCGATCTTGGCGCGCACGCCCTTGACCGCATCCAGCTCCTTCTTCTCCGTTTCCCACCGGGCCGTCAGCTCGCGGTTCTTCTCCTCCAGCTCCGCCAGCTCCCGCTCAAGCCGAGACAGCTCACGGGTGGTCCCATCCGCGCCGCCACCCGCTCCCCCCTTCGTCGCTTCGTCGCTCCGTCGCTCCGTCGCCTCGATCTTCAGCGCCTCCCGCTCGATCTGCAGCTGCATGATCCGCCGCCGCAGCTCATCCAGCTCCCCAGGCATCGAGTCGTTCTCGATCCGCAGCTTGCTGGCCGCCTCATCGATCAGGTCGATCGCCTTGTCCGGCAGGAACCGGTCGGCGATGTACCTGTGGCTCAGGCTCGCCGCCGCCAGGATCGCCGAGTCCAGAATCTTCACCCCGTGGTGCGTCTCGTACCGCTCCTTCAGTCCGCGGAGGATCGCCACCGTCTCCTCGACGCTGGGCTGATCGACCATGATCGGCTGGAACCGCCGCTCGAGCGCCGGGTCCTTCTCGACGTGCTTGCGATACTCATCCAGCGTCGTCGCCCCGATGCACCGCAGCTCCCCGCGAGCCAGGGCCGGTTTCAGAAGATTCCCGGCAGACACCGCCCCCTCCGCCGCGCCCGCCCCGATGATCGTGTGCAGCTCGTCAATGAAGAGAATGACCTCGCCCTTGCTGGCCGTCACTTCCCGCAGCACCGCCTTGAGCCGTTCCTCGAACTCGCCGCGGAACTTGGCCCCCGCCAGCAACTGCCCGACATCCAGCGCGATGACCCGCTTGTCGAGCATCCCCTCGGGCGCGTCCCGGTTGACGATCCGCAGCGCGAGCCCCTCGGCGATCGCCGTCTTGCCCACGCCCGGCTCGCCGATCAGCACCGGGTTGTTTTTGGTCCGCCGGCTCAGCACCTGCATCGTCCGGCGGATCTCCTCATCCCGCCCGATCACCGGGTCCAGCTTACCCTGCTGGGCCCGCTCGGTCAGGTCGATGCCATACTTCCGCAGCGCCTCGTAGTTCTGCTCGGCGTTCTGGTCCGTGACCCGCTCGACGCCGCTGGCCTTCCGCACGCTCGTGATCGCCTGTTCCACGATCTTGCGGGTCACGCCGTTCACAGCCAGCAGGTCCTTAGCCGGCCCGGCCGCTTCCGTCAGCGCCAGCAGCAGGTGCTCGGTGGACACATACGCATCCCCAAGCCGCTGCGCCTCCGCGTCGGCCTTGCCCAGAATCTCCATCACCGCCCTCTCCCCGCAGCATCGCGCTCAGCAAGTGCAAGCCTGTGATCTCAGGATTGCCTCGCGCGGCTGCGTCCTGCTGCGACGTCGCCAGGGCCTGCTGAGCGGTGGTGGTCAGTCGATCCGGACGCATAGGCGGTCTCCAGGTCGGGCCTGATGGCCCTGGACCTCCAACCCGATGCAATCGGCGCGCCACCATCCACGGTCGGTCAGCACGCCCACCGACCCGCCCTCGCAAACCCAGATGGTGCCACGCGTTGCATGTCCTGCCAGTTTGACAGGGAATCGTGGCCCCCCATTTTCCAACATTCGTATTGCAGGCACCAGATTCTCGCGCGCGACACCCTTCCCACCAGACCAAGGAACCCCTCATGTTGCACGCCCGCACCCGGTTCGCCCTCCTCGCCTCCGCCCTCGTCGTCGCCGCTGGATCGGCCGTCCTCATCGCCGGCCCGCTTGACCCACCCGCGGGACCCGTCGGCTCCACCCTCAAGACCCTGGCCGAGGTTCAGCCTCGCACCATTGTCAACCAGACCAACACGCCGGGCGATGCCGACTCAGTCTTCAGAATCTCCCAGCCCGGCTCCTACTACCTCACCGCCAACATGCTCGGCGTCGCCGCCAAGCACGGCATCGAGATCGAATCCGACGGCGTTACGCTCGACCTCTGCGGCTTTGAGGCCCTGGGCGTCGCCGGGACTCTCGATGGCGTCCGCATCGTCCCGGGCCATCGCGGCATCACCGTCCGCGACGGCACACTCCAAGGCTGGAAAGGCGCTGGCCTCTCGGCCGTCGGCGGACCCAACGCCGATGCCTGCCTCTACCAGGACCTGCGATTGGTCGGCAACGGCACCGACGAGAACAGCTACGCCCTGGACGTGGGCGGGGCCAGCACCGTCGTCAACTGCGTCACCATCTCCAACCTGGGCACCGGCATCCGCGGGAACAACGGCACCCTCATCTCCGACTCCGCCGCCACCAGCAACGGCGCCGACGGCATCATCTGCGGCGCCGGCACCGTCCGAGACTGCCTCGCCCGCGGCAACGCCATCGACGGCATCCGCGTTGGCGCCGCCTCGGTCGTCACAGGCTGCTCCGCGACCGCCAACGCCGGCGCGGGCATCACCATCCACTTCGGCTCCCTCGCCCGCGGCAACGCGTGCTTCGGCAACGGCTGGGGCATGTTCATCTTTGGCGACGGCTCCACCATGGAAGGCAACACCATCTACGCCAACGCGGTCGGCCTTGAGGTGACACACGCCGGCAACTTTGTCTATCGCAACACCTTCCGGGCCAACACGTCCACGCTCGTGGTCGCGCCCGGCAACGACGTGGGCCCACTCGGATCGGCCGCGGCGTCCGTCAGCCCGTGGGCGAATCTCTCGCAATGAGTGCGGGCAGCGCGCCAATCGACGGCGTGCTCTCCAGAAGGGCCGCCGACACCCCAACACCCCGCGAGAACCTGCCACGATCCGCCCGGATCGTGGTCCTGGAAGCCGCTCAGCCCTGCAAATCAAGGGGGGTGAGCTTCCTGCCTCGATCCCGGCCTTCCACGCCGTCATACAAACGGGAGGCATGACCTTTGCCAAGGCGTCCGGAACACCCTTGAGGGCCCGCAAGAGCAGGAGCGAATCAGTCCAGGACGCACGATCCGGGCGGATCGCACGCGGAACAATCTACCCCATCCGCCGTCCAATGTCGAGCCGATCTGCCGCTGTGGAAACCCGTTCGGGTCGACAAAACAAGCCCAAAGCACGCCTGCACACCCCGTCAACCCCGACCTGCCTCCTACCCCAGTGTGAATCCCTGTTCAGACACAAACCCCCGCCCCTCCTCCCCCGACCGCAATACCGTACCGACCGCCCGCCTTTCCACACCACCGCCCCACCTCGCCTTCCGCACCCTTCCCGGTTGACGCCAGCCCCGCCGTCCGATACAACATCCCTCTCGGATCGGGTTTCGCACCAGGAGATCGCCGATGTCCATTCGTACCTCTCCCGCCAAGGCCCGCATGGCCTCGGCCTCACTCCTCGCAGCCACCGCGCTGCTCGCCGCCGCCGCGCTCTCGGGCTGCTCCTACAACACCCTCGAAACCTACGACCTTGAGAACGATCTGGGCCCCGCCCACGACCTTCGGTACGACCCCACCCCCGAGCTCTACACCCTGCACCAGCGCCCTTCCGACTGGCGCAACGAGTTCGGCGTCATGTGGGATGAGAACACCCGCATGATGCGCGGCGACTTCCACCGCGCCATGTACTGGGACCGCGCCAGCCGCCTCACACGCGAGCCGATCCCACGCTGATTGCAGTTTCTGGACACTACGACACCACGACCGTCCCATCAGGCGTGACCCGTCCCACCAGGCGGGGACCGGCACGCCCGATGCTGTTTGGCCGATGCCGCTCGTTTTCCGATGAATCAAGCCGTTCGCGCCCGCCATCCGTCTCCGCCAAGGTTCAACCCCGCTCCCCGCCCCAGATC
>CAZHKB010000077.1:0-10570 GCA_964533405.1 uncultured Phycisphaeraceae bacterium
CCCCTGCATCCACCCCACCAGCCACTCAAACCCCTCCACCAACCGCGGCCCGGGCCGGTTGAACATCTGGTTCCCATCGACTACCGCCACCCGCCCGCCCCGGACCGCTGGCAACTCTCTGAACCACGCCCGCTCCGCCAGCCGTGTCGTACACGCCCACGCCGCGTCCAGGTTCAACCCGCACGGGGCGATGACCAGCCACTCGGGCCTCGTCGCCGCGAAGACCTCCTGCGGCACCGCGATCGACTTGCCCGCTCGCCTCGACCCCTGCTGCAACCCGGCCGCGGCCCCCGCCTGCTCGCTCGCCACCGTCGGGTTCAGCGGGTGCCGCCCGCCCGCCCGCTCGATCAACTGCACCGTCCAGTGCCCCGCGACGAACAACGGCTCGGTCCATTCCAGAAAACCCACCACCGGCCCATCATCGAACGGATTGACAAACCCCTGGGCCGCCAGCATCCGCTGCTGCAATCCCATCACCACCCTTAACGCCTCGGCCCCCCGCCCGATTGCCTCTCCAACTCGCAGCACATCATCCAGCACATCCTCCACCGTGTGCGGATTCAGGCTCAGGATCGCGGGGTTGCACACGCCCCGCTGCTTCAGATCGCCCACCACCCGCTGCACCGCCGCCAGATCGATTGAGCACACCGAGCACAAGTCCTGCGTCAGAATCAGGTCGGGCCTCAGGACCGCGAGCAACTCCGCATCGAGCGTGTAGAGCGCGGCATTCTGGGCCATCAACTCCCTCACCTGCCCATCGATCGCCGCCGGATCAGCCCCATGCGTCCGCGCCCCGGTCAGGGCCGGCAGATCCAGCCCCGCCGGCCAGTCGCACTCATGACTCCGCCCCACGAGCATCCCCCGCCCACCCACGGCACACAGAATCTCGGTCGCCGAAGGCAGAAGGCTCACGACGCGCATGGGCGATTGATAGGCAGCCCGACCGGAAGGAAGGGCTTCGGCCCGCGTCTTGCGTCGCAGGAACGCAACCGGGTTGGACGACCGAGTTGCAACCCGGGACCCGGGCGTGCGTTGGGCGGGGGCGCAACAATGGACGCCCCACGCGACGAATTCGCGCGGAATCTGCACCGGCCTAGCCGCGCCCTCCCCATGTGCCCGGTAGACAATCCGTCGCTCGTCCCGTGTCGAAGCCGTGCCGGAAGGAACTCGAGATATGCAGCCCAACGCCACCCGCCGCCGCCTGACCCGCCTCGCCGCCCTGGTCGCCGGTGCTGGGCTGGCGTGCTCGGCCTCGGCTCAGTTCGAGAACCTGGGCAACATGCCCCAGCCGACCCAGCCCACCCAACCGGGGCAGCCCGCCCAGCCGGACCCGCTGCTGAACCCAGGCCTGACCCCGGCCGGCACGGTGCCGACCCAACCGGTCGCGCAGCCCGGCGGCCCAGGCATGTACACGCTGCCGGCGTTTGCCGAGGGCGTCGAACTGAAGGAGCTGGTCGATTACGTCGTCAACACGCTGAAGATCAACGTGGTGGTCGATCCAGACCTGACGGGAACGGTGGTGATCAACCGGGCGATCAGCGTGCCGCGGGAGCAGTTGCTCAAGCTGCTCAACGACCTGCTTGAGCAGCAGGGTTACATGATCTTCGAGGAGTCGAGCGGCTGGCACCAGGTGGTGCCGGTGTCGGGCGAGATCCCGGTGTCCGGCTCGACGACGCGGCTGATCTCGACGCCCAACATGAAGCCCTCGTCGCTGCGGCCCGCCGTGGAGGCGGTGTTCCCGCCGAGCCGGGCGGCCAACAACACCCGCGTCGTGTATCTGGACGATCTGGGGCTGATCATGGTGACCGATACGCCGCGAACCGTGGAGGCCGTCGAGCGCATCATCCTGCAGATCCGCGACAAACTGAGCGAGCAGCAGTGGTTCCGGATCGAGCTGGTAAACGTCTCGGCGCCAGCCGCGCTCGAGAGGGCGATCGGGATGGTGGGCGGGACGGACACGGGCAGCACGCAGCCGGACCCGACCCAGATGCCGGGAATGCCGACCGCGCCAACCGGCTCGCGCACGGCGTCGCTGATCACGAACCTTGAGAATCGACTGCGCGTGGACGTGCAGGGCAACGGGCTGGTGTTCTATGGGCGGCCCGAAGAGATGGAGATGGTTCGGAAGATCGTGCGCCAGATTGATGTGGCGACGCGCCTGGAGAGCCGGACGTATGAGGCTGGGGCGTACGCGGAGCAGATCGCCAACCTGGCGAGGCAGCAGGGTCTGGGCGAGGTGATCGTGGTCGAGGATCAGTCCGACGAGAACCAGAACCAGTTCTTCCCGAACTTCGGCGGCCAGTTCGGCCAGCCCACGCAGCAGACGGCCATCACCGGCGGGTCGCAGATGATCGTCGACGCCAAGCGCGGGCGGATCATCTACTTCGGGACCGAGCAGCAGCACGAGATCCTGGGTCGGCTGATCGAGGAGATCGGGCTGGAGGCCGACGCGGTCACAATCGAGGCGTACCCGCTGCAAAACGCGGACGCGGAGGAGACGGCCGAACTCCTGCGGCAGTTGATCCTGGGAGAGACCGGGGGCGGCGAGGGCGGGCTGCTGCCCCAGAGCGGCGGGCAGTCGCAGCCCGTGTTCAACCCGTTCACGGGCGTTCTGCAGGCGGCGGGCCCCGAGGGCATCTCGCTGTTCGGCGACGAGTACACGGCCATCATCGCCGACATCCCCAACAACCAGGTGCTGGTGCGGGCGCCCGCGAACCTGCAGCCGATGTACGAGCGCCTGATCGACGGGCTGGACATGCGCCGCCAGCAGGTGTACATCAAGGCCCACATCGTCGCGATCTCCAACAGCGCCACCAGCCGCCTGGCGTTCGAGACCCAGCTGATCAACGCGACGGGCGACCCAGTGTTCCAGACCAACTTCGGGCTCAACCAGGCGGCGGCGGGCACCGACATCCTGGACCCGCGCAACCCGCTGGCGACGCTCACGGGCCTGACCACCGCGGTGATCCAGAGCAAGTACGTCCCGATCATCATCAACGCCACGGCAACCAACATCGACGGGCGGATCATCGCCAGCCCGCAGCTGCTGGTGAACGACAACTTCGAGGCCGAGATCATCTCGATCGAGCAGCAGCCTACGACCACGACCTCGCAGACCACGGGCGCACCGAGCACGACGGCGTTCGGCGGGTACGAGGACGCGGGCACGACGCTAAGGGTCACTCCCTCGATCTCCAGCAACGGCTGGATCCGGATGGAGTACGAGATCACGCTGTCCAGCTTCGTGGGCACCGGATCGAACGGGGTTCCGCCCCCCAAGCAGGACAACACCCTGCGGGCCGAGGGCGTGACCATCCCGTCGGACGCGACGATCGTGGTGGGCGGGATCGTGCTGGAGAACACGCGGAACACGGTGGTCAAGGTGCCGCTGCTGGGGGATATCCCGATCCTGGGGCACCTGTTCCGCGACACCAACAAGAGCGACACGGGGACGATCCTGTATGTGTTCATCACGCCCTACATCATGGCCGACCCGTCGTTCCAGGACATGCGGCTGCTGACGCGTGGCCCGCAGGAGTCGGTGGAACTGCCCGATGACCTGCCGCGGGTGCAGCCGCGGGTGATCGAGATCATCGCGCCCGCGCCGGTGGCGAGGCTGGAGCCGTGAGGACATGGGGGCGCTGGGTGATCGGGTGGAACGCGACGTGCGCAAAGGACGCGAAGTCAGGAGGGGCGGATCGTGATTGACGAACCCAGCTGATCGGGGGCCAGGCTCCTGGGAGGCGGAGTCGGGCTGCTTCTTGCCTCGGACCTCTCGCCTTTGCGTGCTTCGCGTACTCTGCGTTGAATCGAGTTTCAAGGGAGCCGGATTTGTCCAAGCGACCCCCAGGCCGACGCGATGCTCTCGCCCGACGCCATACGAACGGCGAGGACGCCCTGCGCTCGGCCGCATCGGTCGTGAGCGACGACTGGTCGCGGATCGCGGCCATGTTCGCGCCCCTCAAGGTCTCCCCCGAGCAGATGCGGGCGTTCCCGCGGGCACCCGGCTCGGACGAGGAGCCGTGGGACTTCATGCTCCAGCTGCTGGCGCTGGACGAGCAGACGGCCCTGGAGAAGCTGGCCGAGCGGACGGGGCTGGCGTTCAGCGCCGAGCCGAAGTTGGAGGACTCGGCGGCCCGGTTCTATGAGTTGGTCCCGGCCGACGATGCGCGGGCCAGGCACGTCGCGGGCGTCGAGTGCGTGATCGAGGACGGGCAGCCGGTCATGGTGGTCGCCACCGCCCAGCCGATGCAGCCGGCTACGTTCAACCTGCTCGAAGCGCTGCTGGACATGCCGATCAGGCTCGTGCTCGCGCCCCGCGGCGCGGTGGCCAACCTCATCAACCGCGGGTACGAGCAGCGCGGCGACCTGGTCACCGAGATCATCGACGAGATGCCGCTGGATGAGTCGGCGTTCGCCTCGGCGGCGGCGGGCGTCGGGGCCGGCGGCAACGACCTGCTGGCGCTGGCCCGCCAGACGCCCGTGATCCGGCTGGTGAACATGATCCTGTTCGAGGCGGTGCGCCGGCGGGCGTCGGACATCCACGTCCACCCGCTCGAAGAACGCCTGAACATCCGGTTCCGCGTGGATGGGATGCTGTACGACGCGTTCAGCCCGCCGCTGACGCTGGCGCCGGCGATCTCGACGCGCCTGAAGGTGATGACCGAGCTGGACATCGCCAACCGCCACTCGCCCCAGGACGGCCAGACCACGGTGCGGGTCGGCTCCAAGAAAGTGGACATCCGTCTGTCGGTGATCCCGACGATCTGGGGCGAGCGCGTCGTGCTGCGACTGCTGGATCAGGCCAGCACCCAGCTGACGCTCGACGCCGTGGGCATGTCCACGCAGATGCAGGCGCAGTTGCTTGATCTGGTGGATCGCCCGTACGGCATGGTGCTGGTCACCGGGCCGACCGGCTCGGGCAAGACGACGACGCTCTACGCGTGCCTCGGGCAGATCGATCGCGCAAGCCGCAACGTGATGACGATCGAGGACCCGGTCGAGTATCACCTGGACGGCATCAGCCAGATGCAAGTGAACCCGAAGCGCGGCGTGACGTTCGCCACCGGCCTGAGATCACTGCTGCGCCAGGACCCGGACGTGATCCTGGTGGGCGAGATCCGCGATTCGGAGACGGCGTCGCTGGCGATCCAGGCGAGCCTGACGGGCCACTTCGTGCTGGCGACGCTGCACACGAACGATGCGCCGGGGGCGATCCCGAGGCTGGTGGACGTGGGGGCCGAGCCGTATCTTGTGACGAGCTCGCTGCTGGGCGTGATGGGCCAGCGGCTGATGCGGCGGCGTTGCCAGGCGTGCAAGGGGACGGGCGTGTCGCCGACGGGGCTGCTCGACCGGGCGGGCGGGCCGGCCAAGTGCGAGGTGTGCAACGGCTCGACGTACAAGGGCCGTCTGGCGGTGTATGAGTTGATGGTGATGAACGATGAGCTTCGCCGCCTGACGATCGCACGGACCGACGGCGTGTCGCTGCGGGAGGCGGCGATCACGGCCGGGTACAAGCCGATGCGCGAGGATGCGATGGCGAAGGTCGCCAAGGGGTTGACGGATGAGGCGGAGGTGTATCGGGTGCTGCACTGAGAGCGTGCGGGCGATCGCCGAGTTCTACGCGCCGCGTGCGGCACGAACTTCGGGCGCGGGGGCTGTGGCCGGCGTGCTGGTCGTCGGCTGCGACTCGCTCGGCACGCCCGGTGCCACGGTCTTGCGCTTGGCGGGCGACCCGCCGGGGTAGGCGATGCGGCCGTGGTAGATGGCCGAGACGGTCTTGCTGACGGATTCGACGATGATCTGGAGTTGTTTGAGTGTGAGGTCGCACTCGTCGAACTGGCCGTCCATGAGGCGCTTGTTGGCCAGGGTGCGGACGAGGGCGTCGATGCGGCTGGGGGTGGGCTCGTGCAGGGTGCGGGTGGCGCTCTCGACGGCGTCGGAGAGCATGGCGATCGCGACCTCGCGGGATCGGGGCTTGGGGCCGGGGTAGCGGTAGCTGAGTTCCTCGGGGACGGACTCGGACCCGTCGCCCTTGGCCTGCTCGACGGCTCGGCGGAAGAAGTACTCGACGAGCGTGGTGCCGTGGTGGGCCTCGATGAAGTGCTCGATGGCGCGGGGGAGGTTGTGCTCCTTGGCCATCTCGAGGCCGTCCTTGACGTGCCCGACGATCACGAGCAGGCTCATGGCGGGTGAGAGGCGGTCGTGCTTGTTGGGTCCGCCGGCCTGGTTCTCGACGAAGTACTCGGGCTTGGTCATTTTGCCGACGTCGTGGTAGAGGCAGCCGACGTAGGTAAGAAGCGCGTCGGCACCGACGGCGTCGGCGGCGGCCTCGGCGATGGAGGCGACGTTGAGGGAGTGGTTGTAGGTTCCGGGGGCGCGCTGCTGGAGTTCGCGGAGCAGGGCGTGCTTGGGGTCGCGGAGTTCGATGAGAGTGAGGCCGGTGGTGATGTCGAAGGCGCGTTCGAGCAGCGGGAGGATGAACAGGACGATGCCGGCGGCCATGAGGCCGCCCAGCGCGAGGAAGCCAGCGTCGACCAGGGATTGCTGGACGGAGTCGAGCGAGACGGGCAGCACCACAAACGCGATGGCCAGCGCGCCGCCGCCCAGGCAGATGGCGAGCATGATGCCGGCGCGGATGAGGGTGTGGCGTTCGCGGATCTCCCGGAGTTGCCAGACGGCGACGCCCACGCCGACCATGGCCAGGACGATACGGGCCAGCGGCTGGTCGATGACCAGGCCGACGATGAGCACGAGCCCTGCGCCCAGGGCCAATCCCGTGCGCTGGTCGTAGGCGACGACGATGATCATGGAACCAAGGACGGCGGGGACGACCACGGCGAAAAGGGTCAGGCGAGGGTCGAAGACGGCGACGAGGACCGAGATCCAGACTACCCCCAGGCCCAGAGCGGCGATGGCGGCGGCGCGGGTGGGGTTGCGGCGGATGCGCGGACAGAAAAATGCAATGTAGCCGGCCAGGCCGACCGCGACGCCGCCGATGGTGGCGGCGAGGCTGAGGCGTTCGGGGGTGACGCGCCAGGCCGGAGCCTCGCGTCGGAAGGCTTCGGTCTCGGCGCGGAGCAGCTGGGCGGCCGGGGGGGTCAGCACCTCGCCGCGTCGGTAGAGGATCTCGCCCTCGGGGACCTCGCGCAAGGCGCGGGCGACGAGGGAGGCGGCCTCCATCTGCGCGGCCCGTGTGGCGGGCTCATCGTCGCGGACGGTGGGGCCGTCGAGGGCGGCGATGCGCGCGATCACCACGGGACGGAACCCGCCGCTGAAGCCGGCCCGCATGGACATGGCGTCGGCGGAGCGGCGGAGGTCCTCGATGACGCTCATGTTCACGACGCGCAGGCTGCTGACGCGCTGCTCGGGTGCGGTTCCACCACGGAGGATGATGTCGCTCGAGGAGTTCTGCTGGGTGAAGCGCTGCCAAGTCTCGCGATCGACCAGAGGCACGCCGCGGAGGATGTCGCGCAGCGCGAGCGAGGCGCTGGCCCACTCGGCATCGGGCTCGCCATCGACCACGCGGGTGAGCATGGCGTCGAGCAGGGACTGGTCAAGGCCGAACCGTGCGCGCAGCTCGGGCGCGACCTCCTCGATCGAGGAGACGCCGGCGAGGCTTCGAGGCAGGTTGGCGATGGAGTCGGCCAGCTCGTCGATGCGGGCCAGGTCGGCCTCGAAGATGCGGGGCGTGTTGCGCCGGGCCTGCTCGCGGTCCTCGTCGGTCTTGACCGCGTCCTCCATCTTGAAGGTGAGTCGCACGGCCCGGGTGTGGTCCATCACCCGCCCAGGCGAGACCAGCGGACGCTGCTGCGCCCACACGCCCGCGATGGTGGCAATGAGGATGAACAGCGCGGCGGTGAGCACGCCCCAGCCGACCGAGGGGTCTCGGAGAGCCAGGCGGAGGCGGCGCAGAACGGCCTCGCGTCCCGGACGGGCCACGCCGCGGCGCGACTTGCGCGACCCGCCGCCATCGTTCGATCTTGAGGTTCCGGTCGCCATGAGTTACGGCTCGGGAGCAGCCTCCCCGATGGGTTCATCCAGCAGCACGTCGAGGATTGGCAGGTCGTCCAGCGGATCGGGCCGGGGGTGGTGCGAGGAGCGGGTCGGCGGGGGGACGTGCCCGATCGAGGCCGGCGGGTGCTCGCTGCCTCGGACGAGCCAGGCGTTGTCGCCGCCTCGGATGTCGTTGGGCTCGCCGTAGGCCTCGATGACGCGCTGGACGAGGTTGTGTCGGACGACGTCCTGGCCCTCGAAGGCGACCATGCCGATGCCTCGGACGCTGCGGAGGCGGCGGATGGCGTCGATGAGGCCCGACTCGGCGGGGTCGGGCAGGTCAACTTGGGTGATGTCGCCGGTGACGACCATCTTTGAGCCGTGCCCCATGCGGGTGAGGAACATCTGCATCTGTGTGCGCGTGGTGTTCTGGGCCTCGTCGAGGATGATCATGGCGTTGTTGAGGGTGCGCCCGCGCATGAAGGCGAGGGGGACGATCTCGACCACGTCGCTGTCGATGAACCGACGGATGGTGCCGAAGTCCATCATGTCGTGGAGCGCGTCGAGCAGGGGGCGGAGGTAGGGATTGACCTTGGCCTGCATGTCGCCGGGGAGGAAGCCGAGTTTCTCGCCAGCCTCGACGGCGGGGCGGGTGAGGATGAGCCGCTTGACGCGATCCGTGCGGAGCAGGTGAACGGCGGCGGCGACGGCGAGGTAGGTCTTGCCCGTGCCGGCGGGGCCGGCGGAGAAGACCATGTCGTGGTCGCGGATGGCGTCGAGGTAGGCCTGCTGGTTGGGTGTTTTGGCCAGGACGGCGCGCCCCCCGGCGTAGACCGATAACCGGCCGTCCCAGGGGATGGTTTCGAGTCGGCGGGCGTCGGCGACTTCGCCCGGTGCGTCCGCGCGGCCCTCACTCCGGCCGGTCATGAACTCGATACGCTGGCGCCCACCCTCCTCGGCAATGACGTCCAGGACTTGCTGGCGGGTGAGGGGGGGCGTGCGCCCAAGGCGCTCAATGACCGAGCGGGCGATGCGGACCGCGTCGTTGTCGCCCGTCAGGCGCACGAAATCCTCCCGGGCGGTCACGTTGACGCCCAAGGCCTCACGGATCATTTTGAGGTTCCGCTCGCCGGAGCCGACGACGCCGTGCCGACTCGCTCCACTGGGAACCCGAATGGTGACTTCCACAGACCTGACGCTCCTGCGGCCCGGGCCCATGCCCGCCCGCCCTGACCCGGATCATATCCGACGTCGGCGATCGGCCGACGAACCTTCAAGCCGGAGAACCCTTGATGTTTGTTGTTTATTCGTGTTGGGAGGGTTGGGGGATGTGGTGCGAGGGGTGATGCGTGGAATGGCGGGTGGCGTGGCTGCGGCTTTGAGCGGGCACGCAAGGGGACTCGATGGGGGTAAACGAGCCAAATGTTCCAACGTGGCGGTCCCCCGGAGTGGTGGGCGAGGCCCGCGCGGCGCAGTTGTTCGGGCGTGGCCGCTCAGAGCCGCGACCACGCCACGCGTATGCGCGATCCTCGCGCTCGCCGGGTGCGGGGGGTTGCCGCCGCAGGTGAAGCCCGAGTTTGCGGAGCGCGAGTTGCCCACGCAGGTGGTGGCGGACTGGGATGATGTGTGGACGGCGTGCTGGGCGGCCGGGCCACGGGTTGAGATGACGGTGGCGCACGGCGAGCATGTGGATGAGACGACGCAGTTCGTGGAGTTGGTGTCGACGCGTGATGAGGTGTGCATTCTGAGGGCGCGGCGTGACCCGGTGCCAGCGGGGACGCAGCGCGGGTCGGCGCTGGATCGCGGGGAGTCGGTGACGATCTACCTGGAGTTTGAGTTAGGTCGGTTCGGCGACCCCGCGCGGGAGTGGGCGTTTCTGACGGACCTGGTGGATCGGTTGGAGGATTTGCGCGGGGTCGGGGCGGCGCCGATCCGGTGGGATGCGCGGTGAGGGGAGACACCGGCGTCCGCGGATGGAGAGGGCTTTGGGCGAGTTTCGGACGGGGCGGAGGTGTGTGCGGTTGCGCGACTGCTCGCGAGGACTAGGCAACTCCCATCCGAGCCGCCTGCGTGAGCACGCGGCGGATCCGCCCCCCATCGCCTCAAGAGACCTGCACCGACGCCTGCGGCCTTGCCGCACGCAGCTGCCGCTTGAGGGCGACCCATCCGCCGCGTGCTTGCGCAGGCGGCTCGGAAGCAACGTGCATAATCCTCTTGCGCGGTCGGCTCCTCTGGTCCGGATGCTCTGATGCGGGGGTGAGAGCGATCCCATGACAAGGGATTGCCATCCAGAGTCCGCTTGGGACGGGGGGTTGCGGCGGTCTGGGGCGTGCGGTGATGGCCGGTGGGGCCGCGGAGTGGCAGGCCAGTCGCCCCACGGCGCGGCTCGCCCGGACTGGGCGTGTGGTATCCTATCCACCCGGCCCCAGCGCGGACCCCAAAGGAGAGCCCCCATGTCCCTGCAGCTCGGCGATATCGCCCCTGACTTCACCCAGGACTCAACCGAGGGCCCGATCCAGTTCCACAAGTGGCTGGGTGACTCCTGGGGCGTGCTGTTCAGCCACCCGAAGAACTT
>CAZHKB010000078.1:0-10484 GCA_964533405.1 uncultured Phycisphaeraceae bacterium
CCCCTTGATCCCCCTCACGCCGAGGCGGCTCCCACTCATCCAGATCCTCGATCCTCTCCACCGGATAGGCCCGCAGCAGACCATCAAGATCAAACGGCGCGTTGCGGATCTCCCTGTTCTCCAACCGGTCCAGCCGCAGCCGCACGCTCGTTGGCGTGCCGGGGATCATCACCTCGACCTCCGAAGCCATGAACGGGCGACGCCGCGAGTCCCCCCGCACCGAAACCAGCACGTCCCTCGTCAGCACCGAGTACACCGCCACACGCCCCCGCTCGTCCAGCATCTCCACACGCCGCGGCTTCAGGCTGGCCGGGTCGAACCACATCCGCCGCGTGCCGAACCGCCCCGCCACATCCACCACCACCGACCCGCCATCGGGCGACCAGCCAACTCTCGCCCCCTCGGGAATGGTCTGGTCGGATCCGCCCCCGACGAGCGTTCCTCGCCCAACCTCAGCCGCCTCCGGCAACGCGGTGATCCCCAGCAAATCCAGCAGGTCCAGGGGGTGGACTGGCGCCCCGAACTTGGCCGCCCGCGCGGGCGTCGCCATGGCGTGCGTCCCCACATACCCGATCGACCGGTTCGGATCCAGCCGGTCCAGCCACCAATACTGCTCCTGGTTCGCCCCCAGGTAGAAGTACACCTCCGACGTGATCTGCTTGCCCAGGCTCAGCGCCACCCGGCTTGGCTGCACAATCTGCAAGTACCCCTCGGCCTGCTCCGTCCGCACCTGCCCATCCTGATCCTGGTACGTCACGATCGCCGTCGTTGACGCCCACACCCGCTGCAGGTCCGCGACCCGTGCGCTCTGAGCCTGGGCGACCTGGGCATAGGTCGGCAGCCTCGTCGGTTGGCCGATCACGACCGGCTGGTCAGCCGCCGTCTCGGGCGACGAGCACCCGACCAACGCCAACGCGAGTCCGCCAGTCAGTGCCACGACTGTCGCGGCTTTGAGCGCCAGTCGTGCCGATCGCGGCAAAGATTGCGTCAACTCGACGACTCCCCGCGCGATCCCGCGGCTGTGCCCCAAGCGGCACAGTCTTGGCACGCCACCACCGCCACCACGCCCGCTCATCGCCCGTCCCCACTGCCGTCCGCCAAAATCGACACCAACTCCTCAGTCCCCTCTTCCATCGCCCGCCGGTCCAGGCCCGGATCGACAACCTCTCTATGGGGTGGTCCATCCCCGCCTCGTTCGGGCGGCTGGGCCGTCCCCTTGTGGCGGACCAGCATGACTCCCGGCGCCCCGTCCTTGGCCGGTCGCGTCCCCTCCATCGCCAGCAGCCGCTTGCGGACCAGAACCAGGGCCAGCAGGTACCTGAACGCCATTTTTCGAGGCTCGGTGGCGCCCTCAAGCTGCTCAAACAGGTCCACCAAGGCCGCGTCATCGACCAGTAGCCGCTTCTTCGCCCCCGCTCGCGAGACCATCGCTCGCCAAAACCCGAAAACCCGGATCGGCGGCTCAGGCCGGCTCCCCCCATCCCACGCCTCGGCGGCAAAGTCGAGTCTCAGCAGCCCCGCCCCGTCCTTGGGCTCGGCCAGCACCGCCACATACCGCTCCCCGACCTCCAGACGCCGCCCCGTGGCCGCGCACACGCCCGTGGGCCGACCAGTCTCGTACGTCGGGCCCAGGGATGCCATGCCCTGACTGTACTCCCGTCCAGACTCAACACAACCCGCTCGCGCCCGCGGTTCCGCTGAGCCGTTCTACCGGCACGTCAACTCAAAGAACCGCTCACTGGTCCCCCCAGACCCCACCCGAAACCACATATCCCGCCCGCACGTCGGGCAGCGGGCCAGATAGCCCGCCCCATCCGCCGACCGAAACACCCGCACATACTTGCTCGCGCAGACAAACCGGACGCCGATCCAAGGCCGGCCCGTGCCGACGCCCGAGCCGCCCCCGGCCTGGCCATCCCCCGCCCGCACATACGAATCCTGGGGCTCAGCCATACCTTCTCATGTCTTTCGGCCCGAGCGACCGAGACAGTGTTGGTTTTCCGCCGTCCACCCCCCCATGACTGCCGCCCTCCGACTCTGGCCGCCGGCCCCCCATGCCGGACGCGGGTCGGTCCTGCCGGTTAGTCCCCACAAAGTTGCAAGTCCCACCCCGCCCGGCATCTGTCGGGGGACTTGCGTACACTCCCTCTCGACTTGATCTCCTTCCCGGAGCCTCCGGGTCGCTGTTCGCCTCCCTGCAGCGCCCCCCCCCGACATGCCCAAGCCGATGCTCACCATCCTGCCCGATCCGCCGCCGCCCCCTGCGGGGGTGGGCGTCATCGCGGGCGGCGGGCGGCTGCCCATGCTCGTGGCCCAAGGGCTGCGGATGCGGGGCAACTCGGTGCATGGCCTGGGGATCTGCCACCAGTTTGATCCCGGCTTCCCGGGACTGTGCGACTCCTTTCGCGAGGTTGGCCTCCTGCGGATCGGGACGTGGTGCCGGTCGTTGACGTCGCTGGGCGTCCGCCACGCCATCATGGTGGGCCGGGTCGACAAGGCCAAACTGATGCACGACCCGCTCCGGGCGTTCCGGAACGTTCCGGACCTGCGGACGCTGCAACTCTGGCTCCGGTGCCGTCGCGACCGCCGATCCCACGCCCTGCTCCAAGCCATCGCCGAGGAACTCGACAAAGGGGGGGTCGCGCTCTTGGACTCCACCGTGCCCATTCCCGACGACCTGGCAGACCCCGGCGTGATGACCGCCACCCGCCCCACCCCCGAGCAGCGGGGCGACATCGAGTTCCTGTGGCCCATAATGACCCGCCTGCTGGCGTTCGACATCGGGCAGGCAATCGCGGTGCGGGACCGCGACGTGCTGGCGGTCGAGGCGATCGAGGGCACCGACCGAATGATCGAGCGCGTCGGAACCCTTTGCAGGGCAAAGGGTTGGACGCTCTGCAAGGGCGCCCGGGCCGGGCACGACCGCCGCAGCGACGTGCCGACTGTTGGCACCACCACGATCGAGAAACTGCACGAGGCTGGTGGTCGTTGCCTCGCCCTCGCCGCTGGCGACGTCATCATGGTGGACAAGGCCGAGATGATCCGACGCGCCGATGAACTGGGTATCGCCATTGTGGGTGTGGCAATGGCATCCTCCGGGGTGGTCGTCGAGCCCAAGCCGCTCGGGCAGCCGATCGCGGCCCGGGTCTGAGGCATCCTCACTCCGCGCGACCTAGGTGGGCGTGCAACTCGTCCCAAAATCCCGCCGCCTTCGCCAGACCGCCAGGTCGCGAACGCGGGCTCCACAGTCGGCCAAACTCGGCTTGGCACCGGCGGACCTCCGCTCGCAGGGCGCCCGGATCGGCTTGGGCACTTCCACGCCGCGCGGCCAAGGTCGCCAGACGACATGTGAACTCGAGCTCGTCGCGGAATAGGCTGGCCCTTTGCCCATCAAGGAGCGGCAGGCGGGCCTGGAGCGCTTGCAGTCGCGCTTCGACTTCCCGCCAGGCGAGGGGGGTCGCCAAGGCGTCGGGACGCTCGAACTCGAGGCGGGCGGGCCAGAGGGCCGTGAACAGGGCCGACGCGTTGACAAGCGGTGGAATGCGTCGCCCGGGATCGCCGTGGCGGGCGGCCTGGCGGATCGGCAAGTCGGCGTCGCCGAGTTGGTCCAGCCAAGGGCCCAGTGCCAGGCTGTGGTCGGCCAGTGCGTGGAGCGAGGCGGCCCGGGGGTCGTAGCCGGATTCGCCGCCGGTCCAGGCGGCGTCGGCGGCGTGGGCCAGGGCGTTGAGGGTGATGGGCCACTGCTGCATGTGCCCCACGTCGCCCCAGTCGCAGACCATGAAGCCCGACGCGCCGTGGGCGACCCCGGCGCGAGCGGCGGACTCGATGTTGGCCTTGCGCTCGGTCGTTCGGCCCGTGATCGAGCGCCAGGAACTCGTGCCGGGGCAGACCCACCACTCACGTCCACTCGCGGCCAGCGTGCTCCCCCACTTCTCGAACGGCGAATCGGGCTCATAGCCCCAGGCCAGCGGGATCGCCTCGCGCGGCAGAAGGTCGAGCAGGCTTGGGTGTTCGAGGGCGATGTCGGCCCAGAACTGCGGGGTCCAGCCGCGCGAGAGACAGTGGCGCATGACGGCGGCGACGTGGTGGGCGTAGACCGTAGGCTTGCCCAGGCGCGCGACGTCGGCGCGCGATCGACCCGCGCCGGCGTCGGCGGTCTCGTCGCAGCCGATGTTGACCAGCGTGCGGCCTTCGGCATCGGGATTGAAGTTGGGCACCAGTTCATCGAGCAGCGAGCAGGCCAGGGCGCGAGCGGCGGGGTCGGTGGGGCAGAGGCTGAACGGGCCTCGGCGTGTCATGCCATAGAAGTCGAAGTCGTCGTGCGTCTCGGCGAGCCCGGCGTAGCGTGGGTGGTCGAGCCAGTGTTTCATGTGGCCGAAGGTGTTCTGGTTGGGGGCGAGCGTGATGCCGTGGAGGGTGCAAAGGGTGGAGAGTTCGCGGGTCTCGTCGGCGGTGATGGGGTCCCAGCCGGTCCAGACTTCGGGGTGGTCGCGGTAGGCAAAGGTGTGCTCGGTGTAGAGCTGGAGGTGGTTGAACTTGAGAGAGGCCAGCAGCGGGATGATGCGTCCAAACTCGGGCATGGTGGGGATGCGGCAGCGGGAGACGTCGAGCATGACGCCGCGGGTGGGGAAGGCGGGCCAGTCGATGATCTCGATCGGGGGGACCGCGGGGCCGAAGGCGCGGAGCATCTGGCGCAGGGTCTGGAGAGCGGCCCGGACGCCTTGCAGGTCGTCGGCCCAGATGCCGACCTGCGGTCTTGGCTTCTCGAAAGCCACCAGGGCATAGCCGAGCGGCCCTTCGACATCGCGGTGGCGCGTGGGATGCACAACGATTTGTGCGGTGTTGGCATCGGCGGCGTGAACCTCGGTCGCCAATGTCAGGGCACAGAGATCGGGCGGGGCGCCGTGGACGGTGAACGGGAGCGTCAGCCGCACGCTGCGGGACGCAGTGGGGTGCCACTGGTCCAGGCGCATCACGGCTCGCGGACGCGGCAGGGGGAAGACTGGAGCGTCGTCGTGTGGCGTGCTCATGGCTGGGGGGTCCGCCGCTTGCCGAGGACGCACACGCCCAAGGCAACGATGACGCCGATGGTGAGATGCCACGGGTAGGCGAGCCGAAGTTCGCCCAGGCGGAAGCCGTCGGCGATATCGGGCGTGGCGGTCCATGCGGGGTTGAGCTCGGTGAACCAGCCCCAGAACGGTCCCCACGACCAGGGCTGGAACATAAGGACGACGAGGAAGCCGGTGATGAGCGCGGCGATGACGGAGGTGTTGGAGCCGCGCTTGGTGAAGATCGCCGTGAGGAACGCGGCGATCAGGCCGGCGTAGGCGAACGTCATGACCGAGAGGGCGAAGTCGATGAGGGTTTGCTTGCTCGCCTGATGCCACGTGATGCAGAGGCAGGCAACGGCGCCCAGGATGATGCCCCAAAGCACGACGGCGGCCCGACCGGCGGCCAGGTAGTGCCGCTCGGATCGACTCTTGACCAGCGGACGGTAGAAATCGGCGATGAGCGTTGACGACATCGCGTTCAGGCTCGAGAGCGCGGCCGCAAACAGGCCCGCGATCATCACGCCCGACATGCCAGGGGGCATCTCGCGCAGGATGAACGTCAGCAGCGAGCGCGAGCCGGCCTCCGGGGCGTAGGCGGGCGCGGCGGCGCCCATGACGTCGGGCCGGGTGTAATAGATGTTGAGCAAGAGGCCGGTGATGAGGAAGAGCGCGACGGCGGGGACGCCCACGAGGATGCCCAAGAAGGCGGACCAACTGCCCTTGAGGGCGGACTTGCAGGTGAGCATCTTCTGGGTGATCTCGTGGTCGGTCCCGTACGAGCCCAGGCCGATGAGGGTGAACCCGATGAGGACGGCCGGGAGGGAAAAGGCCTGGGCGGGATCGCCGGAGAGGTTGAAGAGGCGGAGTTTGCTGGGCGGATCAGGGTTGGCGTCGGTCGCCGGCGGATGGCTGAGGGCGTGAACGATCTGGTCGGGCGAGGCCGGGATGCGCCAGAGCAGCATGGCGATGACGCCCGTGATGGCCAGCAGGAAGATGGCGGTCTGGATGACGTCCGTCCAGATCACGGTGCGGATGCCGCCGATGAGCGTGTAGATGATGCCGACGAGGGAGAGGACGGCGACGCCGATGGTGATGTGGGCCGGATCGTCGTCGCCGAAGATGATGAGCGCCATGGGGATGGCGGCCATGTAGAGGCGGGCCCCGGTGGCCAGGGTTCGTCCGAGCATGAAGGTGAGGCTGGCGGCCCGTTGGGCGGGCAGCCCGAAGCGGGTGCCGAGCAGTTCATAGATGGACGTGACGCCCTGTTTGTAGAAGGCGGGGATGAAGCAGAGGGCGACCACGATGATGGCGAGCAGCCCGCCCAGGTTGGTGGAGAGGTAGGTGAGGTCGCCCATGTACGCCTGTTCGGGTACGCCCAGAAACGTCGCGGCCGAGAGGGCGGTGGCGAGGATCGAGACCGCGACGGCCCAGACCGGCATCGAGCGGGCGGCCAGGAAGTAGTCGGCGGTGGTGGTCGACTTGCGCCGCGAGTACCACGCGCTGGCGGCGATGAGGATGAGGAAGTACAGGCCAAGGGCGGCCCAGTCGAGCGGGCCGAAGGCGCGTGCGGGACCGGGCGCGGCGGGCGAAGCCTGCGCGATTGATGGGATGAGGATGGAGAGGGCATCCATGCCGTGGGCAGGATACCGGCGAATGGCGGGCGAAGGCCGAGCAGGCGATCGGGGCGAGAACGCCCGGCTCGCTGGGGGGCAAAAAAAGGAAAACTCGACTACGGTCTTCCGCCCGTTGCCGAGTCATAGGAGGAGAGAGACAAGACAGTGAAAAGATGCCACGAGTTTGGCGGGGAGCAAGCAGACTGTCCAAGAAAAATGCGCCGGGTGCCGGCAGCTTGCGGTAAGTTCTTGATTCTCAAAGACTTGAATCTGGATAATTGAAGGATCGGCGGGACTGTTTGGCGGCATGGACGGCGAAACTGACACCGTGAGTCGGGTTTGGGCGGGCGTTCACGCCACCCTCATCGCCGGTGCCACACTGTCGAGTGGAACGTCGGCGAGTTCCACGTCGCATGGGATTTCCAGGACGCGGGATCACGCGGAGCGTCCGAGGGATCAAACCATGAAGCGTTCGCTGCTGCTCTTCATTCTGGCGGGCACCGTGGCACTGGTCGGCTGCGAGGACCCGCAGGCGGGTACGTCAGGGAGAACCGCGCCAAACCGGGCGGGGACCGACACAACCGGGTCTTCCACCGGGGCGACGACTCCCGCCGAGAACGACCGCGCCACGCCGGGCGATACCACAACGACGTCCGGGGGTATGACGAGCCCGAGCCCGACCACAATGCCGAACGGAACCACGCCGTCCAATCCAATGCCGCCCGCGGCCACCACCCCGGCTTCCCCAACCGGAACCATGCCGGGTGGGACCGCGCCGCCCGGACGCATCGGGGAGGACGCTCGCCAGCCGGGGACGGATCCGCGGGCTCCGCGCCCGGCGGGCACCGCCGGATCACCGACTTCCACGCCCCCGTCGACGCCGGACGGCGAGGCGGGAGCGACCATGGATGATCTGCTCGGCGCGCTGGCGGGACTGAATGGCAAGCCCATCGCCGATCTCTCGCCCGAGGAGGCTCGCGGGCAGCCCGGGATGGCGGACGCGGTCGAGGCGTGGAGCATGGAGAACCTTGGCGAAGCGACTCCCGAGGAGGTTGGCGAGATTTCCGAGGCGACGTACATGGGCGCGGGCGGGGAGCTGCCGGTCCGGGTGTACATGCCCTTGCCCGAGTCGGCGGGGGCGCCGACCGGGGGGCTGCCCGTGCTGGTGTATTGGCACGGCGGGGGCTTTGTCCTGGGCGACCTGGACACCTATGACGCCTCGTGCCGCGCGCTGTGCAATGCGGCGGGGTGCATCGTGTTCGCGCCCGCGTATCGGCACGCGCCTGAGAACCCGTTCCCGGCGGCACCGGAGGATGCGTATGCGGCGTATCAGTGGGTGCTCGCCAACGCCGGGGAGTATGGCGGCGATCCGGCGCGGGTGGCGGTGGCGGGCGAGAGCGCGGGCGGGAACCTGGCGGCGGTGGTTTGCCTGACGGCCCGGGAGGAGGGCGGCGTGATGCCGGTGCATCAGGTGCTGGTGTACCCGCTGGTAAACTGGGCGATGAACACCGAGTCGTACCGCGAGCACGCGGACGCCAAGCCGCTGAATCGCGCTGGCATGGAGTGGTTCAAAGGGCACTACCTGGGCAGCGAGGGTGCGATCACGGACTGGCGGGCGGCGCCGCTGATGGCGCCGGACCTGACCGGCCTGCCCCCCGCGACGATCATCGGGGCCGAGATCGATCCGCTGCGGAGCGAGGGCGAGATGTTCGCGGATCGCCTTCGCGATGCGGGCGTGGCGGTGAACTACCGGAACTTCGAGGGGGTGACGCACGAGTTCTTCGGGACCGGGGTGCTGCCCGAGTCGAAGGAGGCGGTCCGGATCGTGGCGGGCGACCTGCGGGAGGCGTTCGGGATGCGGGAGGCGACGGGGTCTGTGCCCGAAGAGCCCGGCCAGCGCTGAGTGCATGGGCTGGATTTGAGAGCATGTGTGCGGGTGGCACGCCTTCGGGCGTGCCATCTTTTTTTTGGCTCCGGCGGCGCACGGGGGCGCAGCGGAGGCGAGCACGTTCCGGCGGTTCTCGTATTTGAGGTAGAAGGCGTGTTCCCAGACGACGATGCGCGGCAGCTGGCTGGCGCCGGTTAAGTCTAAGGCGTATCAGTAGTTACTGATTTTTGCTCGCGGTTGGCAAGGGTGACGAACTCGGCGCGGCGGGTTATAGGACTTGATCCCACGTCAAGAGATCCGTGCGGTGCCGACGCGAAGTGTGTCATCAACTCGATGCCAAAGCCACACTTGCGCGGTGCGCTGGACGTCTAAACTGAAGGTCGGAGGCGCGAAGCCCAGATGACGGACCCCCGTACAACGGGGAAGTTCATTTGCACTTGCATCGTGCCCCCGGTTTGTCTATCCTACGCGGAACCAGAGACCAGTCCGGCCGAAGGGTCGGCATAGGAGAGACACATGAATCGAGTGATTTGCGCGGCGTTCGGTTCGGCCTTGCTGCTCGCCGGGGCGGCTCAGGCCAGCGTTGTTGTGCCGAACGCCAACGCGGGCGTGGAAGGCGACGGCACGTTCTCCCTGACCTCGACAGGGGCGGCGGGGCGAACGTTCCAGTTGACGATGGCCGCGGGCCAGTTGGCTGGACTGGTTGGCCAGTCGATCACCGGGCTGGAGTTCCGTCTGAACGGGGCCTCGACCGCCGCGTGGCCTCCCACGGGCGCGAACTTCGCGCAGTGGGACATCTCGGTCGGCCCGGGCGTCGCGCCCTCGGCGATGAGCAACACGTTCGCGGCCAACTTCTCGGGCGCGCCGACGCTGGTCCGCAGCGGCGCGCTGGCGATCGCCGCTGGCAGCTACACCGTGGGCGGTTCGCCCAACGCGTTCGGACCGGCCATCAACTTCACGACGCCATATGCCTACGCCGGTGGCAATCTCACGATCGAGATGCGGTTCTCGGCGCAGACCGGCGCGACGACGCAGTCTCCGTTTGATGCGGTGCTGGCCTCCGGCGGCCCGGCCAACGGTTGGGGCGTGGACTTCGCCGGTCGCTGGGTGAGCAATAGCACCGCGATATCGGGCGGCAACGCCAACTTCCTGGTGACGAACCTGGTCGCGATTCCCGCGCCCGCCTCGATCGCGCTTTTCGGTGCGATGGGCCTGGCGGCTCGCCGGCGTCGCGCCTGATTCACCGGCGGCGTGGCGAGAGCCCACCCGCGGGCACAAGTTCTTCAAAGCAACGACCCGTCCCATGTGGGACGGGTCGTGCTTTTTGCGGCTTGGAGGGAACGGTTACAGGGTCTTGGTCGCCAGCGCAAGCAGCTGCTGCACGAAGGGCCAGTTGACCACGTTCATGACCGCGGCGACGTACTCGGCTCGGCGGTTCTCGTACTTCAGGTAGTAGGCGTGCTCCCAGACATCGATGCCCAGCAACGGGCGGGTGCCGGTGATGAACATGTCCTGCTGCTTTTCCTGCTGGATGACCAGGAGCCGGCCGGCGAGGGGCTCGTGGATGAGCCAGGCCCAGCCGCCGCCCTCGACGGTCTCGGCGGCGAGTCGGAACTGGGCGGAAAAGGCGTTGAACGACCCGAAGTCGCGGGTGATGGCATCGGCCAGTGGGCCGTCGGGTTCGCCTCCGCCGGTGGGCGAGAGGCAGTTCCAGAAGACGGAGTGGTTGATGTGGCCCGAGGCGTTGAAGGAGAGTTCGCGTGACCAGTGCTTGATGAGGGCGGGGTCGCCTCCGCCGGTGCGGATGAGATCGAGCTGCTGGAGGGCGATGTTGAGTCCCCGGACGTAGGCGGCGTGGTGCTTGTCGTGGTGGATGGACATGGTCTTGGCGTCGAGATGGGGCTCGAGAGCCTCGGGGGTGTAGGGGAGGGG
>CAZHKB010000079.1:0-10343 GCA_964533405.1 uncultured Phycisphaeraceae bacterium
AGCCCGCGCCCGGCGCGTGCTTCTGGGCGATGGCGTCGAGGCGCAGCAGGTTGTGCCGGCGCTGGCGGTCCAGCAGCCCAGCCGCAAGGCTGATCTCCGGGCGGTCGCGATCGGCCGCGCGGCACATCCAGGTCGCGTAGACGAAGGGCAGGTCCGTCCACCGCTTCCAGGCCTCCCCGAGGTCGATGACGACGGGGAACGCGGCCGGTTCGGGCGGGTCGGTGACGACCTTGTCACCGATCAGCAGGATCGCGGTGCGCGGGCCGGGCCGGGCGTCAGGCCCAGGAGCACCGGGCGGCGACGATGCGCCCGCGGAGATCGCGGGAGTGCCGGGCGCTCCGCCCAGCGGCATCTGCTCCCGGGCGTTGAAATCGCGAATGGTCGGGCGCACATCATGCACGCGCTCCAGCAACAGGCGGCACAGCGCGACCGACGTGTGGCTGTCCGTGTCGGCCCAGACCTCCTCGACCTGGGGCGCGGGCACGGGGCTGAAGAGGCGGACCGTCAGCGTCTGCCCGTCGCTGCCGATCATGCCGGCGGGGAGCAGGGCCAGCGGGGTCTTGGAGCGGGCGGCGTCGATCAGGCTGACCAGGGCGAGGTCAACCTGGGAGGTTTCGAGCATCGCCAGGAGGCGGCTGGGCACGGCGGGCTGGAAGGAGAGGGAAGAGACGGCCTCAAGGCCCTCGATCAACGGGCGGGTGTTGAGGAAGCGGACGGAGCCGAGTCGGACGGGCATCATGGCGCGACAAGGGTAGCCCGGACTGTCGGTGCTTCGGCCTGGGAATGGGTGATTCGCGGGCAGGATCGAGATCCGTGGAGATTACCCAGAGTGCCAAGCCGAGTCCGGACATGCGTGCGCCGCGCACGCAAGAGTGCGTGCGAGGGAACCGCACGGGGCTGCGCGAAACCGGGCCGGGCGAATCCCAGAGAGAGGCCACCCGAACACGAGTGATATGACCATGCTCGATCAGAACTTCGCGGACGTAAATCGTTCAGAAATGGCGGAGGAAGGCGTGAAAGGGTCTTGACATCGGGTGTTTCACGTCGTAGGTTGTAGTCTCTGAGGATGGCCCGCGGCGTGGAACACCGCGCACCCGTTCTCGGAGGGTGGTTCAGATCGGAGTTGAAGAACGCAGAGTCTGACCGCTCGTGAGGTGCGCGAGCTCTCGGCGTGTTCCGGCCCGATTGGTCCGGGCGCGCGGGGTGCTGGCGGATTCGCGGGGTGGCTGATGGGAGTCTGAGAGTTCGACCCCGGAAACGACCCTGGAAACAGGGTCTTCGCGTGGGGACCGGCAGGGCGAATGCCCGACCTCGACTGGACGACTGGCGCGCCCTTGCGTCCGGGCCGTTCGCACGGAGGATCACGCCTGTTCCCGCCTTTGTTGACAACCGGCCGCCAGGTCGGCGGTGACGTGGACCCCAGGAGGCGGATGTTGTCCGCTTCCACAGAGAGAAAGCGAGTTTCGGAATGAGCAAGAAGATCGTGTCGATTTTGGCTGTCGCCGGCGTGGCGACCGTCGCGAGCGCGGCTCAGTTGTACGACAACGGCCCGCTGATCACCAACGCCAACGCCCCCACGGGCCCGGCGTTCTCGGTGTTGCAGCCCGGCGACACCCTGTTCGGCATTGGCGCCCAGGTCATCAACAACAATCAGGCTGGCGACGACTTCACCGTCCCTGCGGGCGGCTGGAACATCACGGCCATCGACTTCTTCACCTACCAGACCGGCGGCAACTCGGGCACGACCTCGATCACCGGCATCAACCTGACGGTGTATCGCGGCTTGACCGGTGACACCTCCAACCCCGTCACCACCTTCAACGGTGCGCAGGCCTCGAGCACCTTCGTCGCGTACCGCGCAGTGGCCAACTTGGGTGACACGGCGCGTCCCATCTGGCGGGTGCGGGCCCCGATCGCCAACGTCGCGCTGGCGGCGGGCGGGCACTGGGTGGCCGTGAACTACACGGGCACGCTGACCGCCGGCCCGTGGCAGCCCCCGGTCACCCCGGTGGCGGCCGCCCCGAACTGGGTGCAGAACATCGCCGGCGCTGGCTGGCTGCCCCCGCAGCTCAACGGCACGCACACCGACGACATGCCGTTCGTTCTGCACGGCACGGGTGGCGCGCCCGTGTGCCGTCCCGACCTGACCACGGGCGCGATCCCGGGCCAGCCCGGCTACGGCACCCCCAACGGCGTCGTCAACAACGACGACTTCTTCTTCTACCTGTCGGCCTTCGCCGCCGGCAACCTCGCCGTGGCGGACATGACCACGACCGCCATCCCGGGCAGCCCCGGCTACGGCGTGCCGAACGGCGTGCTCAACAACGACGACTTCTTCTTCTACCTCTCCATCTTCTCGACCCCCTGCTGAGTCAGCCGAGCGGGCCGGCTTGTCCGGCTCGCCCATGATGCTCTGCTTCAGCCCCCCGGCCATCTGGCCGGGGGGCTGTGCTTTTGCCGCGGGCCGGTGAGGTCGTGTGATGGATTTGTCCGCGGCTGCGTCCGCGTTGATCATGCCGGATTTTCATTGACGCGAACGGATCCGACGGTTAATCTGAGGGCTGTTGCGTGGGGGCGTTCCAGCCAGACGGCGGGCAGTTTCCAGGCAGTCGCGCGGATCATGCGCCCGGTGCGTCTCGCCGGGCGTGTTGACGAGTTCACCAAGGGTTTGAGGTTCAAGGGAGCGATGCGATGTTGATGAAGACGGCCTCTTTCGTGGTGGTTGCTGGCGTGGCGATGTCTGCCAATGCCCAGCTGTACAGCAACGGCAACCTGGCGAGCCTGCAGACTGGGGCGACCACCCAGAGCGGCATCCTGGCGCCGGGCGGCGGGGAGTGGTCCGAGGTCGGCGATGACTCCGTCCGTTACAGGGACAACGTCGCCGGCTCGAACATGATCATCGGCTCGTTCCGTGTCGCCGACAACTTCACGGTCCCTGCTGGCCAGACCTGGAACGTGACCTCCTTCACGTTCTGGACGTATCAGACCGGCGCGGTCGCGCCCTCGATCAACAACGTGACGGTCGCGATCCACAACCAGAATCCGCAGAACGGCGTTCCTCCCGCGTTCGGCGATCAGATCACCAACCGCTTTGGTACCGTCGCCTTCACCTCGCCCGCGACCTACCGCACGTTCAACAGCAAGGTCGTCGGCAGCTGCGCTGGATCCACGCCTGGCACCACGCGCCAGCTCCAGCAGGTCACGGCCAACCTCGCCGTCACCCTCGCCCCGGGCAACTACTGGCTTGATTGGGCCATGAACGGCACCACTCTCTCCGGCCCGTGGAGCCCCTCCCTGAACGTCAAGCCCCTGGGCTCTGGCACCGTGTTCGCGGGCGCCAACGCCCTTCAGCAGAACATCACATGGAACCCCGCCCTTGGCGCGCGGACCGACGGCCTGGGCGGCTGCGTCATCACGGCCGCCGACAATCCCTTCGAGTACCCCTTCGTGATCAACGGCACGCTGGCGGGCCCCGCCTGCCGTCCCGACCTGACCACGGGCGCGATCCCGGGCCAGCCCGGCTACGGCACCCCCAACGGCGTCGTCAACAACGACGACTTCTTCTTCTACCTGTCGGCCTTCGCCGCCGGCAACCTCGCCGTGGCGGACATGACCACGACCGCCATCCCGGGCAGCCCCGGCTACGGCGTGCCGAACGGCGTGCTCAACAACGACGACTTCTTCTTCTACCTCTCCATCTTCTCGACCCCCTGCTGAGTCAGCCGAGCGGGCCGGCTTGTCCGGCTCGCCCATGATGCTCTGCTTCAGCCCCCCGGCCATCTGGCCGGGGGGCTGTGCTTTTGCCGCGGGCCGGTCGCGAGGGCGCGTCCTTGGACGCCAGCGCGCGGCGCGCGAGGCATCAACGCGGTGTTCGTGTCGCAGCACACCTGCTCGGAGTTTTCCGCGCCGACGAGGACGATCTTTCGGATTCGGGCGGAGATTCCGCCCCAGACGCTGAGCGCGGGCGAGTACTGGCTGGACGTGGCGACGGCGGGGACGCGGTTCTCATGGCCTTGGTGCCCGACGCGGGTGCACGGGGCGAGCACGCGCGGGCGGGCGTGAGAGAACGCGGCGACGTTCGGGGCGGCGACGGGGCAGTGGACGCCGGTGGCGGACCCCGGCACGCCGACGGACCTTGGGCGGTGCCAGCCGGCGGGCGCGCTGGTGAACCAGTCGTTGCCGTTCGAGTTGCTCGGATTCAGCCCGGGCGTGGTTTGGGTGCCGGGCCTGACGACGACGGCGGTGCCGGGTTCGCCGGGGTTCGGGGTTCCGAAGGGGTCGATCACGATTGATGAATTCTTTTATTATCTTGTGACGTTCGTGGCCGGATGTTAGGAACGGGGCGGTGGGGGCGCGGCGTTTCGAGGCGATACGGCCACGGGGCCGCGCGTGCGAGCGTGATGGTCGCGTCCCGCCGTGGCGCGCGGCAAGCCCGCTCGATCGCACGGTTGATGCGAGCGAGCGCGACAGCGGGCGGTGTGGCGCGTGCGGAATTCGTGATCCGGAACCCCAGACGCGAACCACTGCGGCGAGCGGACTCCGCGGCCGCCGGGCGGAGCATCGCTTCACGGATCGATCGATTTGGTGGAACAATCCGAACGACGCATGGCGTCGATGTTCGGTGTTTCGGACGTTGATCTCCCGTTGTTCGAGAGCAAACCCCCCGGATTCGGGTGGCATTTTGCGTTGTTCAGCCGGGTGGAGCGTTGGCGCGTGAAAAGCGCCTCAGATTGTTTTCAGAACTGGGCAACTGTCCGATAGCATCCGGCGAACGGGGAGGCACATGCCGGGCGGAAACGCCGGGCGCGAACCCCAACCATGTCTCTCGAGCGGAGGGAGAAGGAGAACGCGTTGATCGTACTTGTGGTCTCGACCGGCCTGGCGGTGGTGGGCTGTGACGCGGTGTTCGTGCAGTCGGTGAACGCGCCAGCCAGCCAGCAGCGGATGTCCGGCGACGGGATGTGGGCGCGGACGTCCCAGCAGATCACGATTATTCCTCTGCAACCATGCCAGCAGCAGGACCTGTTGCTGCTGTCGTACGCGGCCGATCTCGAGAATCCGAACCGGGCCGTGAAGGAGTTGAACGGCTTCATGTTCCGCCCGGGCGACATCAACATGGACGGTGGGCTCGGCAGCAGCGACCTGCTGGCGTACATGGCGATGGCGTACGACTACAACGTGGACGGGAGGGTCGATTCGGTGGACTTCTTCGCCGTGATGGACGCGATTTACAGTGCGCCGATGTGCGAGTAGTGGCGTCAGGCGGTGGGCGCCGGTGCCACTGCTGGCCCCTCCCTACGATGGGGGCAATGCCAGTTCCCCGTGTCGCCATCGTGGGCCGACCAAATGTCGGCAAGTCGTCGCTCATGAACATGCTCGCGTCGCGGCGCGTGTCGATCGTCGATCCGACGCCGGGGGTGACGCGCGACCGGGTGTCGGCCCTGGTCGAGGTGACCAGCGCGGACGAGAGGAGCACGCGCCTGGTCGAGTTCACCGACACCGGCGGGTACGGGGTGTACACGGCCGAGGGCAAGCGGTTCGACGAGGTCGGCAACGACCTGGGGACGCTGACCGACGACGTGGAGTTCCAGATCGCCGAGGCGGTGGCGAGCGCGGACCTGGTGCTGTTCTGCGTGGATGTGCAGGCGGGGATCACGGCCCAGGACGAGGAGATCGCGCGCCTGCTCCGCGAGCAGAAGCTGGGGCAGCGCCGGAACCCCGGGCGGATCGTGCCGGTGCGCGTGGTGGTCACCAAGGTGGACGGCCCCAAGTGGGAGACGCACGGGTTCGAGATGGCGGGCCTGGGGTTCGGCGAGCCGCTGATGTGCTCGGCGATGAACAACTACCTGCGCCGGACGCTGGTGGAGACGCTGCACGACATCGTGCCGCGGGTGGACAACGAGCAGGCCGAGGCCGCGGCCGACCTGAAGGTTGCGATCATCGGCAAGCGCAACGCGGGCAAGAGCACGCTGGTGAACACGCTGGCCGATGAGCCGCGGGTGATCGTGTCGGAGATTCCGGGGACGACGCGGGACGCGATCGACGTGCGGTTCGAGAAGGACGGGCGGTCGATCGTGGCGATCGACACCGCGGGCCTGCGGCGCAAGAAGTCGTTCCAGGACGCGATCGAGCACTACGCGTTCGACCGCCTGAAGCGGGCGATCGAGCGGTGCGACGTGGTGCTGCTGCTGGTGGACGCCACCGAGCAGACCAGCCAGGTCGATGAGCAGCTGGCGTGGCTCGTGCAGCGGTCGTACAAGCCGGTGGTGCTCGTGGTGAACAAGTGGGACCTGGCGGAGGGCCGGAAGAACCCCAAGGGCCAGACGATCGGGCCGGACCACTACGAGACGTATCTGCGCAAGGAGTTCAAGGGTCTGCCATTCGCGCCCATCGCGATCATCTCGGCCCAGACGGGGATGAACGTGGACGAGGTGATGGACCTGGCGCTGGACCTGAAGAAGCAGGCGCAGGCGCGGATCTCGACGGGCGAGCTCAACCGGGTGCTGCGCGACACGATCGAGCGGCAGGGGCCCACCAGCGGGTCGGGGGTTCACACGAAGATCTACTACGCGGCCCAGATCCGCTGCGAGCCGCCGACGATCGTGCTGATCGTGAACCATCCCGCGCTGTTCAAGCCCAACTACATGCGGTTCCTGGAGAATCGGCTGCGCGAGATCGTGCCGTTCCCGGAGATCCCGTTCCGGATGGTGGTGCGTGCCAGGCGTCGCGAGGAGGACCAGATGCACGATCCGGACCCGGGTCGCCAAGCCGAGGCTCGTCCGGTGCGCGGGGCGGCTCCCGCGCCCGGAACGCGTGGGCACAAGACGACGGCCACGGGGCGAGCGGCGGCGGGGCTGCCCGATGCGGCGCCGGTGGGCCAGGGCGAGGCGCTGGACCTGGGAGGGCTCACGGAGGCGGAGATCAACGAGATTCTCGCGGAGTTGCCCAGCGAGGCGGATGCGTTCTTTGAGGAGGATGGGCCGGGCCGGGATGAGGAGTAGCCACGCGGATCACGGCACCAATGCCGCCGCGTTGAGCCTTGACCCGGTGTCAGTCTCGCGGATGCTCGCGGTGATGGTGTGGCCTGAGAGCATGGCGGCGCCGGCGGGGTAGGTGAAGCTCCGCGTCACCTGGGTGCGCGGCATGATCTGGCCGATGGAGCGGCGTTCGCGCGGGAAGCCGGGGGCGAACACGGTTGCGTCCAGATCGATGGCGACGGCCCGCGTGTTGGCGATCGTGACCTCGACCTCCAGGTCCGGGCCGATAGCGCGGGTGGAGAGGCGCAGGTCGATCCCCTCGAGGCCGATGGTGAGCGGGGCCGAGACGGTGATCCAGCCCAGGTCCTCGCGGCCCGCCAGGCGCAGGTCGATGATCCAGGGGGTGGGGCCGGAGGGCTCGAACTCGCGCATCAGCACGCTGAGCGGCATGCGGGCCTCCTGGCCCGGGAGCGCCTCGAAGTCGAAGGATCGCGGCTCGATGCGCCAGGAGCGGTCGCGTTGCCCGTCGTCGTTCGAGCCGCCCGGCTCGACGATGAAGGCGCGCCCCGAGATGGGCGTGGGCCAGGGGTTGGTCAGCACCAGGTGGATGTCGTGGGGCGTCGCCTGGGTCTGGAGCATCCCCGGCTCGATGCGGAACGAGGCCTGGAGCAGGGCCAGGTCCACGTCGATGCCCTCGATGAACACGGGCATGTCGGTGAGGGGGATGTGGTGGTGGCGGGCGGGCAGGTCGCCGCGCATCTGGGTGGTGGGCTCGACGAGGCGCTGGTTGCCCATGGGGTCCACGACGCGGACCGGGCCGAGCGTGAGCATGGCGGAGAGGACGGCGTCGTCGGCATTGGCCCAGTCGTTCCAGGCGACGAGCGCGCCGGGCTGGTTGTCGCCGGTGCGCGGGGCGAGGATGAAGCAGCGGGTGCCGGGGGTCATGGGCAGTTCGCCCACGATGCGGCGCCCGCGCAAGCGGTCGCGGAGGTTGCGCCAGACCGCAAGTTCCGGGCGGGGCATGAGCGGCGAGCGGAGATGATCCCCGCCGATGAAGGGGTCCGCGAGCGAGAGCGTCGGGTCGGCGGCTGGCGAGGCGGCCCAGGCGAAGACGGCCCGCTTGACCAGGTCGATCACCGCGGCACGCGCGCCGAAGGAGTCGAGGTCGAAGCGCTCAAGGATGAACGAGGCGTTGCGGGTGCGCGCGGTGGCCGAGTTGAGTCCCGACGCGACCGACCCCTCAGATCCGCGTGCTGTGTTGGATGTCTCCCGCGCGCCCCACGCGCCGACCACGGATTCGACGCCCTCGGGCGAGGTCGCGGCGGGGATGAGGACCGAGTGCTCGACGTGTGGCTCTCGGGAGCGGTTGGGGGGGGGGGTGCCGGAGACGGGTCGGACGGCGGAGGCCGCGGAGTTCGACGGGTCCGCGTCGGCTGAAGCGCCGGTGTCGCCCCTGCCGGCCCTGCCCGGATCGCCGTTTGGCGGCTGTCGATCGGCGCGCCAGGGGATGACCAGCGTTGGGCCCGGAACCAGGCGCGACAGCCCGGCATCCATCGCCGCGAGTTCATCGCCCAGCGTGGACGAGCCGAACACCGACTCATCGCCGACGGGGCCGATCTGCCAGCGGGCGACGCTCTGGCCGTGCTGGTCGAGCAACGGGTCGAGATACGGGCTCCAGGCGGAGGGATCGGACGCCAGCGCGCGGCTGACCTGCTCCTCGCGCAGTCCCAGCAGTTCGGCCAGTTCGTGCGGGACGATCGGCAGCGCGAACGCGACGCGCCCCCGCATCGAGCGCAGGGCGCCCAGCACGCGGCTGATCCGCTCCACGGTTTCGCCCATCGAGGCCGTGGTCAGCCCACGGTGCCAGATCGAGATGGTCAGGTGCTCGACGCCAGCGGCCTGGACGGCGCGTGCGAACTCCACGTCGGGCGTCGCCGAGGCACCGTTGATCACGGCGCCCAGCCCGCCCTCGCCGTTGCTCGCGGCTGGCTCGGGCGGGAGCCAGGCGAAGTCGAGCACGCCGTGACCGATGCGACGCCCCTGCGACCGCACGTCGACGACCGCGCGGTACCAGCCCAGGTCGGTCAGGTGGGGCGTCCAGGTCTCCTGCCAGCGGCCTTGCGTGATGCGGCGGCTCGTGGTCGCGACGAGGCGGCCTGAGACGTCGTAGACGCGGCACTGGGCCTCGAGCGTCTCGCCCGCCAGGTCGCGGGTCAGGATGTCGATGGAGGGTGCCCAAGGGCGGGTGACGACGTTGCCTGGCGCGCCGGTGCTGAGCGTGATGCGGGGCTGCTGGATGACCAGCACGTCATCGAACCACGCGGCCCCCGAGACATCGCGGGGCCAGGTCCGCCCGTACCCCGGCGCCCGGGTCTCGAACTCTTCGGCTTGCAGCAGCAGCAGCTCGATGCGGACGAACGCGGCCTGGGGCCACTCGCCCCACAGCGTCACCTCGGCCCGGTCCCACGGGCCGTCGGTTCGGATCGGCGGGCTGCGGCGACGGCTGGGCTCGATGATCTGGCCCGTGCCGTCGACAAGGCAGGCCTCGACGAAGGCGCGGGCCGAGCGGAGCCCGTGGGTGCGGGCCATGACGCTGACGCGGTAGTCGGCGTCTGGGAAGACGGGGATGACGCCAGATTCGATGATGAGCGAGGTGCTCCCGCCGCGCGTGGGCAGGCGGACGGAGCCCTGGCCGGCGTGGGCGATGTCGTAGTCGAGGCGGGGGGCGTTGAAGATGGGGAAGCCGGGGCGTTGAAGGGTCGGGGAGTCCTGGCCCGATCGCCACTTCATGGGGATCGGTTCGGGATTCGTGGTGAACTCCTCGAAGTCGAATAGGGCGACGGTGCGGCGTGCGGAGTCGGGGCGGCGGTCGGTGGCGGGCTGCGCGAGGGCCGTGATCGCGGCCAAGGCGAGCGCGCCGCCGGCGGCGAGGGCGTGGATGAGGGTGCGGGTTGGCCGCGCGGAGTGCATCGCATCGCTTATCGGCTGGCGCGGGTTGTGGGGATGAGGCGGGTCGGGCCGCGGGTGGCTCGGTGCGAGGGCTCGCGCACTTCGCCACACAACGGGCTCGGGGTCCGTCGATCGGTCGAGGCAGAATCCTGCGCGTGCTCACGCCCGCGGCCGGGACTTACGGCATCGCACGAGCGACTGGGCTGGGGCCGGCGTGATGTGGATGGCGGTGAAGCCGGCGTCGGTGAGGGTTTGGCGGACCCAGGCCTCGTCGTAGGCGACGGCGGCCTCGGGGTAGCGCTGGGTCTCGATCCACGCCTGGCCGCGCTGGTGTGCGAAGGTCCAGCGCCCGCCGAGGCGTCCGCCCGCGTTGACGTGCTCTCGGATGAAGGCGGTGAAGTAGAACCACCCGCCGGG
>CAZHKB010000080.1:0-10337 GCA_964533405.1 uncultured Phycisphaeraceae bacterium
GGGGGCGCGGGGGGGCGATCCGGGGTTGGAACCGGCGCGGGCCCGGCGACCAACTCGGGAACGCCCGGCGCCATCGTCGGACTTGGTGCGACTGGCCCCAATGGCGGCGCGGCGGTCGGCGCGGGACGCCTCGGCTCACCCCACAAGCCCCACGTTCCCCGCGAGCAGCTCATGCAGCAGGTGCATCGGGCCCTGGGGCTTGCGCTGCGGTCGAACGACGGGCCGGTCACGATCCGCCTGACCCCGGAGCACCTGGGCCAGTTGCGGGTGGACCTGAGCCGGGGGGAGGCTGGGGTGACGGCCCGGTTTGAGGCCGCCACCAGCGAGGCACAGAAGTTGCTGGAGAGTTCGATGCCGGAACTGCGGAGCGCGCTGGAAGCGCGCGGCTTGCAGGTGGACCGGCTTGAGGTTCGCTTGGCCGAGCAGCCGGTCGTGGACGCGGAGCGTCGGGCGGCCCAGGAATCGGGGGACGAACCCCGAGGCCAGGCGGAAGAGGATCGCGGCGAGGCACCGGCGGAGGCCGGCACGCACGCCCACAGCGGTGGCGGAGGCCACGCGCACGGGCAACGGAGTGCCCGTTCACACGACGGGGAAGGCTCCGGGCCACGGAAGGCCGACCACAGCGGGACGGAGGTTGCCCGCGCCGTGCCGGACCATGCCCCGGAATCGGGCATGACGCTGAGCACGTTCGAGGTTGTCGTGTAGGCGCAGGGACGCGCCGAGACGGCGTCGTGTCACGCGCGGGGGAGGCGCGTGCTGCGGCAAGGGGCCGCCGGCCGCTCAGAGCCGCGGCTGGTGTCGCGATGAGGTTGGAGCGGGTCGGAGACCCTTGATTCATCCCGAGTTGTTTGGCGTGCGCGTGAGCACGGGCGATCGCCCCGCGCGCACAACCCCGGAACGGAGGCGTCCATGTCGGCCGTTGGCGCTGTCGCATCAACCAGCTCGAAACTGACCGGATTCTCCTCGCTCTCGAGCGAGCAGTTCATGGGGATCATCCTCAAGGAGCTGAGCAACCAGGACCCCTTGCAGCCGTCGGAGACCAAGGACCTGCTCGAGCAGTTGTCCACCATCCGCTCGATCCAGTCCAACGCGGACCTGGTGGACCAGCTGGGCACGCTGGTGGGCGACAACCAGTGGGCGTCGGCGGGCAGCCTGATCGGACGGCGCGTCTCGGGGCTCAGCGAGTCGGGCCAACGCGTGACGGCCAGCGTGACCGGCGTGTCGCGCTCGAGCGCGGGACCGATCCTGTCTCTCGAGGGCGGCGGACGCCTGGCGCTGTCGCGCGTCGATCAGATGATGCAGGGCGCGCCGGAGCCGGAATCCGAGGAGTGAGCGTTCGAGGTCGACGAAGCGCGCCGCGGCGGAACAGAACCGTCCGCGCAAGCGGTCGCCCACCGCACAGACACCCCGCGTGCTCGGACACGCGCTGATTGCAGGTGATTGGCCGACGGCCCACGCGCCCGATCCCGATGAACCACGAGACTGAATCACCATGTCGATTCCCCCCTCCATCCTTCTGAACCTTCTCTCGTCGGGCGTGCGTGCCGTCTCTGGCGTCGCCCCGTCGCGGGCTCCGTCGCCCGGCGCGTCGGACTTCTCGTCGATGCTGGGCAAGGCCCGCGCGGGCGAACTGTCCACGGGTCTGCCCGTCACGATCGCGCGGAACGCGGCCATCGAGTTGTCCGACGATCAGTTGTCGCGCCTTGCGCAGGCGGCGGATCGTGCCGAGAGCGCGGGCGCGAGGCGTGCGCTGGTGCTGATGGATGGACGCGCCATCGAGATCGACATCGCCACGCGACAGGTCAGCCGCGAGCATCCGCTCGGCGATTCCCCGGTCATCACGGGCATCGACGCGATGATCGATCTTGGCGGGCACGCTGGCACGCCGGGTGCTGAGGATGGGTCGGCCCAGGCCGCAGGCTTCTCGACCGCCAGACCAGGGCTTGACCCGGCCCGGTGGAACCGGTCGCTGATGGATGCACTCGCGGAGCGATGAACCCCGGCGGGGAACGCGGCGCGGAGCGCACGCGGGCAAGTCATGGATGATGGCAGTGTGGCATGGTTCCCGCTCTGGGGAGCCATGCGTGTTGCCCTGCGCGCGGGGTGTCGTTGAAGTCTCACCGATCGCGTCGTCGCTCAAAGCCGCGACCACGCCACCCACCATGTCCCTCCGGAGCCTTCCATGGCCTCACAAGTCGCGATGTTCACGGGCCTCTCGGGCCTCAACGCCAACGCCCGCTCGCTGGACGTGATCGGCAACAACATCGCCAACGTCAACACCACGGCGTTCAAGTCCAGCCGTCTCATGTTCCAGAACGTCTTTAGCCGCACCATCGGGATCGGCAGCCCGCCCTCGAGCGAACTCGGCGGCACCAACCCCTTCCAGGTCGGCCTGGGCGTGTCGCTCTCGGGCACGCAGCGCGACATGTCGGGCGGCACCGTCACCGCCACCGGCAGCGCGACCGACCTGGCGGTCGAGGGCGAGGGCATGTTCGTCGTGCAGCGCGGGACATCTCGCTCCTACACCCGAGCCGGCAACTTCCAGCAGGATGCCCAGGGCACCCTCACCACGCTCGGGGGCGACCGGCTCCAGGGATTTGGCGTCGATGATGAGTTCAACATCGTGCCCGGAACGCTGGGCGACATCAACGTGCCGCTTGGTGCGCTCACGATCGCGCAGGCGACGCGCAACACCTGGTTCACGGGCAACCTGAACGCGGGTGGAGCTGCCGCCACCACGGGCTCATCGACGCGACTGATGACGGACGCCGACAGCGGCTTCTCCCTGATCACCGGCGCGACCGTGCTGCCCACCGCGCCAAACGTGCTGGAATCCACGAGCCTGATGACCGAACTCGCGGACCCCGCGTCGGCCACGACGCCTCTCTTCGCCGCGGGCCAGACGCTGCGCATGACCGGTGCCCGCAAGGGCTCGGCCTCACTGGCCGACTCCGAGTTGCCCATCACCGCCGCGACGACCGTGCGGGACCTGATGTCGTTTCTCTCCACCGCCCTGGGTATCGACGCCACATTGACCAACCCCACCGGCCCGGCCCCGGGCGTCGCGGTGAACACGCTGACGGGCGAGGTGACCATCACCGGCAACATCGGCACCGAGAGCGACATCGACCTGGATGCCGCGGACTTCCGTCTGCTGGATGCCAACGGCGCGGTCCTCTCGCAGCCGTTTGTGCCGGTGAAGGACGCGGAGGCCAACGGCGAATCGGCTCGCACCACCTTTCTGGCCTTCGACTCGCTGGGCCAGCAGGTGCAGGTTGACCTGACGATGGTGCTCGAAGCCAAGTCGAACACAGGCACGACGTGGCGATGGATCGCCGAATCGCCCGATCACGCGGGCCCGAGCCCGCTGGTGGCGACGGGGCAGGCGGTCTTCGATTCCTTCGGACGCCTCGTGTCGGGCGGCAGCATTCCGCTGCAAATCGATCGGGCCGGCACCGGGGCCGTCACGCCCATGGCCTTCACCGTGCATCTCTCGGACGGGGCCGACGGCGTCTCGGCCCTGGCCGATGTGAGCTCGACGCTCGCCGCCACCGCCCAGGATGGCGCGCCCACCGGAAGCCTGGAAGCCTTCGGCGTGGGCATGGACGGCACCATCCAGGGCACGTTCTCCAACGGCCTGACCCGCACCCTGGGACAGATCGCGCTGGCCACCTTCAGCAATCCCGCGGGTCTGGTCGACAACGGGTCCAACCTGTTCCAGTCCGGAGCCAACTCGGGCGAGGCGGTGATCGCGGCCCCCCTCACGGGCCAGGCCGGTCGCGTCCTGGGCGGCACGCTGGAACTGTCGAACGTCGATCTGGGCCGCGAGTTCACGAGCCTGATCCTGGCGACAACGGGGTACTCGGCGTCGTCGCGGGTGATCCGAACCGCCGACGAGCTGATGCAGCAGTTGCTGGTGCTCGGGCGGTAAGCAGCAGAACCGCCGGCACGAGCGGTCGGCCACCACGCGGAGACTTCGATACCCTTCCCCCATGGAACTTGACCCTGCCTCGATCCCCTACGAGGACCGCTACAAGCTGCTCATCGGGTGCATCGTGCCCCGCCCCATCGCGTTCGTGAGCACCCTGTCGCCCGATGGCCGGCCCAATCTCGCCCCCTTCTCTTTCTTCGCGGGCGTGGGCAGCAACCCGATGACGCTGCTCTTCTGCCCCGCCAGCAAGGCCGACGGCACCGAGAAAGATTCGCTGCGCAACGCCAAGTCTCTTGAAGAAGGCGGCACCGGCGAGTTCGTGGTCAACGTCGCCATCGAGGCGTACGCGCGGCAGATGGCCGCGGCTGCCGAGCCGCTCGCGTATGGCGACAGCGAGTTCGGCCTGTCAGGTCTGACGCCCACCCCCTCCCGCCTCGTGCGGCCCCCACGCGTGCTGGAAAGCCCCGTGTCGTTCGAGTGCCGGACCATGCAGGTCATCCGCACCAACCCGGGCGCGCCGTCCAGCGGCAACATTGTCCTGGGGCAGGTTGTCCACATCCACGTCGCCGATGCGATCGTGAACGAGCGGTTCCACATCGACCAGGGCTATGGCGCGATCGGCCGCATGGGCGGCAAGTGGTACTGCACGACGCGCGATCGATTCGAGATGCCGATGGGGCGCGACGCCCTGAAGACAAGGTGACCGGGTGCAAAGGCGTCAAGGTGCCAAAGGCACCAAGGATTCGCGCATGCGCCGCTCCGTCTCGACCCCCGACGCCTCGCACCTTGACACCTCCTTACTATCCCCCCGTGTCACGGATGACCGACATCCTCGGCCCCGGCGGCGTCGTCGCCCGCGCGCTGGGCGACCGCTTCGAGCACCGCGACGAGCAGATCCGCGTCGCCGACGCCGTGGCCTCCGCCATGGAGGCCCGCGCCCACCTGCTCGTCGAGGCCGGCACCGGCACCGGCAAGTCCTTCGCCTACCTCGCCCCCGCCATGCTGCGCTGCCTCGAGCGCGGCGAGATCGTCGTCATCGCCACCAACACCATCTCCCTCCAGGAACAACTCGTCGGCAAGGACATCCCGCTGCTCAAGGCGTTGCTCGATCCCCCCGAGGATGACGCGCCCCCGGCGCGAGCCGGGGGTTTGCACGACGAGAACCTCGACCACCCCACCGACCCCGACGACGACTCCCACGTCCACGCCCGACCCCCCGCTCCCGCGAAGGGCTCCAGTCCGATTGGCTCGGATCACTCGGGTTCCGACCCGATCAAAGGCTCCATCCGCCCTTGCCTGGTCAAGGGACGCGGCAACTACGTCTCGATCCGTCGGCTCAAACTCGCGTCGACCCGCCAGGACAAACTCTTCGGCGATCCTGCCGCCCGCCGTTCGCTCCACGTCATTGAGGACTGGGCCTACTCCAGCACCGACGGCACGCTCTCGACGCTGCCCGCGCTCGAGCGCTCCTCGGTCTGGGACCGCGTGCAGTCCGATTCGGGCAACTGCATGGGGCGCAAGTGCCCAACCTACAGGCAGTGCTTCTACCAGTCGGCCCGCCGCGTGATGGAACAGGCCAATCTCTTGGTCTGCAACCACGCGCTCTTCTTCAGCGATCTGGCCCTTCGCAGTCGTGGCGTCGGATTCCTCCCACGCTACGACCACGTCATCATTGACGAGGCTCACAACGCCGAGGACGTCGCCAGCGAGCACTTCGGCCTCTCGCTCAGCGAGGGGCGGGTCACGCACCTCCTGGCCAACCTCTACACGCCCCGGGTAGCCAAGGGGTTCCTGGCTCATCTCTCGCTGCAGGCCGGCTCGACCGACGACGTGGACGGCGCGATCCGGCTGGTGGTCGAGGCCGAGGCCGCGTGCCGCGCCTTCTTCGAGGGAATCGCGGCCCTGTCCGATCGCATCGGCGAGGGCGGCGGGCGGGTCCGCGCCGCGGTGGACATGCCCAACCCCCTCTCCCCCGCGATGAATGAACTGGCCCTGCGCCTGGGACGCCTCAAGGACGTGGTCAAGGTCGAAGCCGACAAGTTTGAGCTCAACGGCTACGCCGAGCGCGCCATGGAGGTCGCGCTCTCCGCCTCCGCCTGGCTCGAACAATCCGTCTCCGACAGCGTGTACTGGGTCGAGTCCACCCGGACCACCGAGGGCCGCGGCCGCCGCCTCACCGTCGCCGCCTCACCGATCGAGGTCGCCCCGCTCCTCAAGGAGCACCTTTTCGGTCGCGGCTGCTCGGTCACCCTCACCAGCGCGACCCTCACCACCCGCCGCGTCAGTCCCGACGAGCCCTCAGAGCACGCCGAGACCGCGTTCATGCACACCATGTCGCGCCTGGGATGCGAGGGCTCGGGCACGCTCCAGGTCGGCAGCCCGTTCGATTATCGCAACGCCGTCGAGCTCTACATCGACCGCACCATGCCCGACCCCCGCGAACTGCCGCCCCGCGAGTACCAGCGGGCCCTGGTCGAGCGCATCCTGCACCACGCCCACGCCACCGACGGCGGCGTCTTCGTGCTCTTCACCAGCCTCGCCGTCCTCAACTCCGTCTCGATCATGCTCGCCGACCCGCTGGCCGAGCGTTCCATGCCCCTGCTCGTGCAGAACAAGTCCGGCTCGCGGACCGAGATCCTCGAGGCCTTCCGGCGCGAGGACCGGGCCATTCTGCTCGGGGCCGCGTCGTTCTGGCAGGGCGTGGATGTGCCCGGGCGCGCCCTTCGCAACGTCATCATCACCCGCCTGCCCTTCGATCCCCCCGACCGCCCCCTCACCGAGGCCCGCGGCGAGCGCATCAAGCAGCGTGGCGGCGACCCGTTCCGCGAAGACTCCCTCCCCCGCGCGGTTATCCGCTTCAAGCAGGGCTTCGGGCGACTGATCCGGGCCGCCACCGACCGGGGACGGGTCGTGGTGCTCGACCCGCGCCTTCTGACCGCCGGGTATGGCCGCCGGTTCTTGGCAGCCCTGCCGCAGGGCATCCCCATCCACGAAATCACGAAGCACGGCATACGAACACATACCGATGATCCGTGACGTTCGGCAAATGATCTGCTATCGTCCTTGTTCCCGTTTTCACATCAACCCCGCCGAGCCGGGTGGGGGATGCCGACGCAAACGAGTGGGCGACAGCCGCAATCACCGGCCCGACCCACGCCGCGGAACAGGAGACCTGCATGCTCGGACGCGTCTTCAAGGCCTACGACATCCGCGGAACCTACCCCGACCTGCTCAACGACATGATGGCCTGGCAGATCGGCTTCGGCGCGAGCAAGTTCCTGCTCGCCGATGCCGAGGCCGCCGGCGAGACCACCCCGATGATGAAGAACATCGTCGTCGGGCGCGACATGCGCAAGAGCAGCCCCACCCTCGCGGCCGAACTCATCCGCGGCATCAACGACCAGGGGGGAAACGTGATCGACATCGGCATGGTCGATACCTCGATGGTCTACTTCGCCATCAACCACCTCGACTGCGCCGGCGGCGTCATGGTCACCGCCTCGCACAATCCTCCGCAGTACAACGGCTTCAAGATCAGCAAGCGCAAGGCCAAGCCCGTCGGCGAGCCCACGGGCCTGGCCGACATCCGCAAGCACGCCGCGATGATCGACAAGGTGACCTACGCCAAGCTCGCGCCCAACATCACGCGCGGGCGGGTCGAGCAGCGCGACCTGTGGGAGGCCTATATCGCCCACGTCCGCTCGTTTCTCAAACTTTCCGGCAAGAAACTCCGCGTGGTCGTCGACGCCTCCAACGCCATGGCCGGCACCATGATCCCCAAGGTCTTCGGCAAGAAGGGCAGCGCCACGCCCGGTCTTGAGATCATCGAGATCAACTTCGACAACACCAGGGGTGAGTTCGTCCACGAGCCCAACCCGCTCGTGCCCGAGAACGTCAAGCAGACCCGCGACGCGGTCCTCAAGGAGAAGGCCGACCTTGGCTTCTGCTTCGACGGCGACGCCGACCGCTGCATGGTGGTCGATGAGAAGGGCCAGATCGTCGGCTGCGACCACCTCACGGCGCTGATGGCCAAGCACTTCCTCAAGAAAGCCCCGGGCGCACCGGTGGTCTTCGACCTGCGCTCCAGCAAGGCCGTCTCCGAGGACATCACCAAGGCCGGTGGCCAGCCCATCCGCAGCCGCGTCGGGCATGTCTTCATGAAGCAGGAACTCTCCGAGCGCAAGGCCATCTTCGGCGGCGAACTCTCGGGCCACTTCTACTTCCAGGGCAACTTCAACGCCGACTCGGGCGCCATCGCCATGGCCGTCACGCTCAGCATCCGCAGCGAGGCCGCCAAGCCCATGAGCGAGCTGATCGCCCCCATCGCCCGCTACGCCCAGTCCGGCGAGATCAACTTCGAGACCGAGGAGAAGGAAAAAGCCCTCGCCGCCGTCAAGGAACTACTCGGCGTCCGCGGCACCATCGACGAACTTGACGGCGTCACCATCGACCGCTTCAAGACCGACGGCTGGTGGTGCAACGTCCGCAAGAGCAACACCGAGCCGCTGCTGCGCCTCAACGCCGAGGCCAAGGACAAAAAGATTCTCGCGTCGTGCCTCGAGAAGATCTCGCCGCTTCTCGGGCGGCGGGTGGCGCATTGAGGACGAGGCACGCGGCACTGGGCATTGGGCATTGGGAATACAGTGAGGTGCGCCTGATTGCCGCGTCTGAGTGAATGCTCGCCAAGTGCCCGGTGCCTGGTGCCTCTCCCCCCTCCCCATGAACCTCCAACAGTTCTTCGAGCACTGGCACATCGTTGAGAACCCCTTCCGGGGCGAGGAAGCCCGCAACGACGCGGTCTTCGCCCGCATGTCCAGCCTGAGCAGCGGCGACCCCGCCGCCGCCGCACTCCACTCCGACTTCGAGAAGGTCCTGGGCGACCCCACCCGCCCGACCACGTCCATCGTCTTCGGCGAGAAGGGCAGCGGCAAGACCGCCATGCGCCTCCAGATCGAGGCCCGTCTGGCCCGCCACAACCGAGAGAACCCAAAGTCCCGTCTCTTCGTCGTGCTCTACGACGACCTCAACGGCTTCCTCGACCGCCTCCAGTCCCGCCTGGCCCGCCGGTCAGAGTCCTCGCGCCGCTCCCGCTCCTCTCGCCGCGACCAGTCCGCCGAGCCCGACCTCACCGACGTGTTCAAGCGCGTCCGCCTGGTCGACCACATCGACGCCATGCTCTCCATCGCGGTCACCCGCCTGGTCTCCGGCATCCTCCGGCGCGGCCGCCCCACCGATGACCCGAGCCTCCCGCCCGTCGGCGACCTGCATCCCCTCGACCGCGCCGCACGCCGCGACCTGCTCATCCTCCAAGCCCTCTACGACGCGGCCGATCACCCCGAAGAGCGCACCAAGCGCCTCCGCCGCCTGCTGCACCTGCCTCCGCCGCCCGCGGTTCTCTGGAAGACGCTCGTCGTGCTGGGCGCGATCCCGCCGCTGGCCTTCGTCGTCTGGTCCATCCTGAACCCCGAGGGCGGGCGCGACCTGTGGCGACTGGTCGTGCTGGTCACGCTGCTGCTGCTGTGGGGCGCGATCCTGTTCCGCCGCCTGGTGTTCGACCGCGTCCGCATGAACACGCTGGCCCACAAACTCCAGCGGCAACTGCGGGTTCTGGATCGCTCGCACAGGTCGCTGGCCAGGGCCGTCGACTCGCTGCCCAAGGGCGACCGCGACCCGGTCCACCTGCCGGTGACCGAGACCGAGGACACCCGGTACGCGATGCTGGGGCGCCTCCGCCGCGTACTCGCCGGGCTGGGCTACGCCGGCACGGTGGTCATCATCGACCGCGTCGATGAGCCCCGTCTGGTCGCGGGCGACGCCGAGCGGATGCGCCTGCTCATCTGGCCGCTCATGTCCAACAAGTTCCTGCAGCAGGAGGGCATGGGCTTCAAGCTCCTGCTGCCCATCGAGCTCCGCCACGCCATCTTCAAGGAATCCAGCGCGTTCTTCCAGGAGGCCCGCCTCGACAAGCAGAACCTCATCGAGCGACTCTCCTGGACGGGCGCCACCCTCTACGACCTCTGCGTCGCCCGCATCAACGCCTGCCGTGCGCCAGATGCCCCCGACATCTCGCTGGTCGATCTCTTCCAGGAAGACGTGACCCGCCAGGACCTCATGGACGCCCTCGAGCAGATGCACCAGCCGCGCGACGCCTTCAAGTTCCTCTACCGCTGCTTCTCCGAGCACTGCGCGGGCGTGCCCGCCGAGAGCGGGCAGTACCGCGTCCCGCGCTTGCTCATGGAAACCGTCCGCCGCCAGGAAGCCGAGCGCGTCCAGCAGCTGCACCGTGGCATCCGCCCGGCGTGACACTCCTCCCCCGCGCGCGGGGGAGGTGTCAGCCGAGCCTCTGCGAGTCTGACGGAGCGGGCCTTCTCGCCGCCGACAGCGAGTGCCGTATCGGACCCACCTC
>CAZHKB010000081.1:0-10178 GCA_964533405.1 uncultured Phycisphaeraceae bacterium
TCCTCGGCCGAGTCGCCAACAACCGTGCGGTTATCTCGAAGTCAGGACACTAGTGGATCGTCAACGGTGAGTCTGCGGGTAGAGGCGTTTGAGCTTGATTCGGGCATCGGCGGTGGTGAACCGCCACTTGACCTTCTCGCGGGAGCGGTTGCGGGCGTTCTGCCACGCCTTCAGGCGGGCCGCCAACGACCTCGTCGTCGATCGTACAGGCTGGTTGTGGAAACGCCGCCGTATCCGCACCGAACTGTCCCAATCCCCGCGGGCTCGGTCGCACGATCTCACATCCCCCCTATTTTCCGGATCGCCCTATCCATCGCCGCCGGCACCGGCAGCACCCCCAGCCTCGAGATCTTCACCAGCAGAAACTCCGCAAACCGCGGGTCCGCCTTGATCTGCGCCAGCGTCACCGCCGTCTTGGCCGCCTTCACCGGCGCGAGATCGACCAGCACGCGCTTCGGGTCGCCCGCCGCCGTCTCGCCCGGCACCTCCGGGTCCGGATAAGGCCCACGCACCACCCGCACCAGCCCCACGATCGCCTTCTCGTCACCCGTGTGATAGAAGAACGCCTCATCCCCCTCCCGCATCGCCCGCATGTGCAGTTGGGCCGCTGCGTTCCGCACATCATCCCAGTGCGTCCGCCCATCCTTGACCATCTGGTCCCAGTGGTAGCAGTCGGGCTCGGTCTTGAGCAGCCAGGTGGGCATGGGGGAGGGTAGAGGAGAAGAAGGGGAAGAGAGGGAGGGACGAAGTAGCAAAGTGGCGAAGTGGCGAAGTGGCTGAGGGGCTCAGCGGTTGAGGGGGCTGAGAGGCTGATCGACGGTCGGGGTGTGCGGCGTGGGGACTGGGAGGCAGCCCCTTATCGGCCCTGGCGTGACCGCCCATCGCAGGCCGATTCTCGGGCCCGAGGCCTTTCAGGCCGGTGTTCCAACACGATCTTCAGCCCACCCCGCATCGGGCCGATATCCGACCCGTGGCTCCGGGTTTGTCGCATCGGAGCGCGCGTGGCCAGGCCAGTCGCCGGGGATGTCTCCATGCCTCCAACCGAGGGACAGAGCGGGCCGAACCCGACCAGCGCCAGGCCGCAGCGCCAGGCGGGCGATCCCCGCGTCATGTCCGCGATCCAGGACTTCGAGAAGCAGCTGGGTGAGCTGCGCCAGGCCCATGAGAGCCGTCGCAAAGCCGAAGTGGAACTGGAGCGCCGTCTGACGGCCCTGCGCGACCGCGAGAAGGCGCTGACGCAGCAGTCCGAGGAACTGGACGTGCAGCTGTCGGCGCTGGCCGAGCAGCAGCGCCAGCTCGAGTCCGAGCGGCAGCGTCTTGGCGCGCAGATGGTGAAGGTGCGGCAGCAGTCGGATGAACTGGGCCAGCGCGAGCGCCGCCTGGGCGAGCGTGACGCGGCGGTCACGAAGCAGGGCGACGAGATCGCGCGGCGTGCCGAGGACGTCGAGCAGCAGGCGCGTTCGCTGGAAGAACTGGACAAGTCGCTGTCGCGTGCCCGCGAGCAGGCGGAGAAGACGTCCGCCGAGTTGACCAAGCGTGGCGAGGCTTTGGCGTCGGAGTCCAAGCGGCTCAAGGACGAGCACGCGCGTCTGCAGCAGCAGACGGCCGAGCGCCTGCGGCACGCCGCCCAGGCCCAGGCGGCGCTCGAGCAGACGATCGAGACGCTCCAGGGCGAGATCGCGCACGAGCAGTCGGCCAAGGCCGAGGTTCTGGAGCAGGTTCGGCAGCGCGATCGGGCGGCCACCGAGGTGAGCGCGCGGTTCGAGGGGGCGCAGCGCGAGCTGGAGGCGGCCGGGGAGCGGGCCGCGCGGCTGGAGCGCGACGTCTCCGAGGCGATGGAAGAGATGGAGCGGCTCTCGGGGGCGGGCGTCGCGGCGGAGAAGAAGGCCGCCGAGCTCGAGGGCTTCCTGGCGATCGCCCGAACCGACGCGACCCGTGCCGCCGAGGAGGCCGCCGGCACACTCCACAACGCCCGCGACCAGTGGCAGACCCGCGTCGCGGAGATCGAGACGGAACTCGAGCGGGTCCGCGAGCACGCGGCGATGCTGGAGCGGCAGCGGGGCGACCTCTCGACACGGTGCGACCAACTGACGGCCGATCTGAACGCGGCCCGGCAGAGCCTGGACACGGCCCAGACGGACCTGACGGCGACGCGTTCGGCGCTGGAGGCCACCAACCAAGCGCTGGCCCAGGTCCACGCGGACTTGGAGGCCCGGGCGGTCGCGATCGGTTCGCTGCAGGGCGAGCTGGCGCAGGCTCGCGAGCTGATCAAGAGCGAGACCTCGGCTCGGGCCGGGGTGGAGCAGTCGCTGGCGGCACTTGGCGTCCAGTGGGCGGAGCTCCAGTCGCGGGCTGACGCGCTGGCGACCGACGCCGAGTCGCTGCGGCAGGACCTGACGGCCCGCGACCAGTCGCTGGCGTCGGTGTCGGCCGAACTGGAGCAAACGCGGGATTCCCTGTACCAGGCGGACGACCTGCGCCAGCAGGCCGAGCATCGGTTGGCGCAGGTGGTCGAGATCAACCGGGACATGGAGCAGACGTCGCTGGAGCGTGACAGCGCGCTGGCGGAGTTGGATGAGCTGCGGGCCACGCACACCAAGGACCGCACGCGGATCAGCGACCTGCAGACGCGGCTCTCAGAGGCGATGCAGCAGGTCGGGCGATTGCAGGGCGCGCTGGCGGAGGCCCGCGACGGGGGCGATGCGGCGGCCTCGATGACGGCCGAACTGGCCGCGGAGCGCGACGCGAACCACATGACGGGGCAGCGGCTGGCGAAGGCGGAGAAGACGCTGGCGGAGGCCGAGCACCGTGGGCGCCGGCTTGAGAGGGAGTTGGCCGCCGCGCAGGCGTCGCTGGAGACCGCGAGTCGCGAGCGGGACGCGGCGGCGACGCGGCTGGCCGACGCCGAGCAGGCGGGCGACGGGTCGCCCCGGAACACGCAGGAGCTCGGAGCGCTGCGGAAGGAGCTCGAGTCGGCCACCGCGCAGATCGCCGCGCTGAGCGAGCAGATCAAGCGTGCGGCCACGGAGACGATCCCGACCAACGCGAAGTCATCGAACCTCCGCTCGCAGCTGGAGAAGGCGATGGCGGCGATCGCCGCGCTCGAGGCCGAGAAGCGCGAGCGGGAGCCGGCGCGGGCGAGGGCCGAGGCCCGCGCCGCCGAACTCGACAAGCAAGTCAATCGCCTGGGCGTCGTCGTGGCCGGGCTCGAGCAGGACCTGGCCCAGGCCCGCCAGAGCATCGAGGCGATGTCGAGCCAGGGCGAGGGCTCCCAGGAGATCGCGCGGCTCTCGCAGGACCTGGTGATCGCCCGCGACGAGCTGGCGGCCACCCGCCAGCGGATGCAGGAACTCGAGACTCAGACCGGGCCGACCGTCGAGGAGGCTCGGATCCTCGAGTCCACAATCGCTCAGCAGGGACGCGACCTGGCGTTGCTGCGCGAGCGTCTGGAATCGGCCCGGGCCGGCACGCCCCGTGGTGATGAGTGGACGACGGTGCGCCGGCAGCGGCTGAAGAGGGCCAAGCTGTTCATCAATCTGCAGTCGGGCAAGCTGCGCAAGGCCAGCCAGGCGCTGGCCGATCGCTTCGACGCCTGCGAGAAGTTGCTGGCGCAGCGGACGGAACTGGCCAAGGCGGCGCGAGGGATCGAGGCGTCCCAGAACGCGATCGCCAATGAGCGGCGCTTCTCGCGGGTCGCGTTCGCGCTGCTGGCGTGCCTGGCGATGCTGGCCGGGCTCTCGGCGGCCGCGTGGATGCTGGCCGAGGAACTGGCACCCGCCACGTTCGCGGCCCAGGCGACGATCGCCGCCGACGCGGGTCGCCGCGACCTCACCCCGGCCGAGCGGGCGGAGTGGCAGCGCTTCATTGAGGAACGCCTGACGCACCCGGCGTTCCTGGAGGCCTGCGCGGACCGGATGAAGCGGCGTGGCCTGATCAGCCTGGGCGAGCCCGGGCCGCTGGGCGAGTTCCTGGCGTCGTCGATGACCCCCATTTCGACGCAGGACGGCACGCTGAAGGTCGAGATCCGCTCGCCCGGGCGCCTGTCGGCCGAACGAATCTGTGATACCTACATCACGGCCTTGGTGAGCGACACGAATGCGACACGCCACGGGCGAGCCGTCGGGGCGGTCACGATGGTCTCGGCCGAGGCGCACGCGCCCATCGAGCCCTTGCAGAGCGAGCGTCTGGTGTACACGGCCGCCGGGTCGGGCGCGGGGCTGCTGCTGGCGATCATCCTGGGCTTCGTGATGTGGAGCCGCCTGGCCCGCTCGTACGACACGCACGAGGAACAGACCCGCCTGGCGAACCTGCTGGACGATACCCGCTGGGGCAGCCCGGCGGACGCGGGACGCAGGGGTTGACGAGGCGGCGGGTGTGAACACGCGACAAGGCGTGCGCGGCCCGAGCCCCCGACGGGACCCGGGGGTCAGCCCTCGCACCCGAAGGCGACGCGCGGACCCGTGTTCGTCTTTCACGGGCGAGTTCGCCAACGCAAGGTGATCGGAAGGTGGCCGACCGCTCGCGCAGCCGGTTCTGTTGATTCGCGTGCCCACGCCCGCGGCTGGGACCGCTCAGCCCCCCAGATCCACCACGCCCGCGCCGGAAGCCGAGACCTTGGGCCTTGACAGGTAGGCGTCGTACAGCGTCTGGGCCATCTTCCCGGGCGCCAGGTAGTGCAACGTCATGCTCAGGCGGAACTCAGACTCACCCACGGGCCGGTCTCCCGCGGGCACCGACACCGGCAGCGGCAGGTCCAGCACGCCGTACCTGGGCAGCACGGCCTCGGCCGACCGCGTGCCGGCGAAGACCTCCTGGCCGTTCATCGTGACGCGATAATCCACGTTCCCGAGCGGCAGCGGCTTGTGGTTGGGGTTCTCTGCGCGCACCAAGACCAGCATCGACGAGCCGCCATCAGCGACCTGGGTCACCCGCACGTCGGCGATCGACAGTCGCGGCGCGGCGGTGTTCAGGCATCCGCCCAGGCCGCAGAGCGCCATCAGGGCCAAGACGACTCCGCCCGCACGCCAAGTGGCATATCCCATGCGCCAAGCGTAACGCCCTCGAGCCATCGCCGCACGCCACTCAACCTGGGCGGCCCCTGCCCTACTCCCCGCCCGGCCCCATGACCACCCACCGCGAGTCCATGACATGCTGCCGCTGCTGCCCCGCGTGCAACCCGGCGGTAAACACATGGCTGTGGTCGATGTACGCATCCCAGCGGACCATGAGCCACGCCATGACCAACGCCCCCGCCCACGCCCCGAGTTCTCCCGACCACCGCTTGCGGGCGATCCAGAACACCGCGCACGCCGAGAGCGACATGACCAGTTTGAACCCCACCAGCAGCGGCACCGAGCCGGTCCCGATGATGGCCCGGGCGATGGGATTGGCCTCGGCCATGCCCACGGTGGTCAGGAACTCGAGGGTCATGGCCAGGTCCGTCAGGCTCGCCAACAGGATGGCGATAATCAGGATGCCCACCCGCGACCCGCGCCCGGGAAGCCGCCCCACCCGGGGGGTCACGACCCCTGAGGAACCGCCAGCCGCTGGGAACGTCACAGGCATCTGCCACGGATCGACCAGCGCGGGCCGATGAATAACCTGAGCACGCCCCGGAGCCACCGCCCATGCACCCCGCGACCGCCTGCACCGCCGGCACCAGCAAAGCCCGGCCCGAGAGCGCGCGTGGTCCGAGAATCGCCTTCCCACCCTCTCCGGGTGGCTTTGCAGGTGGAGAGGCCAGGATGAGTGGCTACCCGCTCTACGGCCTGTGCTGCCTCTTCCTCTGCCTGACGCTGCTGCTCCCAACCGCCCGCGCCCAGACCGTCAACCCCGTCTACCTCGACGACTCGACGCGGACGCGCGACGCGATTGCCGCCATCCCCTCGATCATCGCCGCCGGAAACATGGCCGAGGCGATCCGGACGCTCCAGGACCTGCTGGACACCGAGGGCGCCCGGGTGATCGAGACCCCCGCCGACGCCGATTTGTTCATCGATGTCCGGGAGCGCGTGACCGCGTTCATTCTTGCCGATCCCGCGGTGCTGGCCGCGTATCGCGACGTGCAGGAGCCCGAGGCGCGCCGACTGGTCACCGCGGGCCTGCTGGAGGAGGCCGAGCGGACGCGCTGGGCCACGCGCTCGGGCCTGGAGGCATCGCTCCGCCTCGCGCAGCGCGAGATCGAGCACGCCCGGTTCGAGTCGGCGCGGCTGGCCCTGGGGCGGGGCGAGCGGCATCCCGACATCACGGACCCCCAACTGGCGGCCGCCGCCGCCGATCTTGCGACGCTCGTGTGCGCCTATTTGCCCCGGCCCGAGGTGTACGCCCTCGCATCGCGGCTTTGCGAGCGGCTGGGGCGTCGGTTCGAGCCGCCGCGCCCCGCGGAGTGGCCCGCTGATGCCCTGTCGATCGGCCTCTCGCCCACCACCGCCCAGCCCAGCATCGCCGCGGCCTCGCTCGACCACCGTGCCCAGCACGCGGTGCGTCTGGCACCCGAATCGGCCCGGCCCGACGACCAGCCCCCGGCTAACCCGGGGCGCGAGCGGATCGAACTGCCGTGGGTGATGCCCACCGTAGTGGGCGACCTCGTGCTGGTGAACGACGGGGAGTACCTGAGCGCGTGGGACCGCTTCACGCTCGCCATGCGATGGCGGATTCGCCCGCCCAACACGTCCGCGACGCAGGAGGAGGGCCCGTACACGGCCGGGATCAACTACCGGCAGTCGCTTGGGCAATCGCTGGAGGACGCGTCGTTCATCACGCCCGCCGGCCCGCTGGCGCTGGCGGTCACGGGTCTGGCCCGCAACGGCGTGCGCGAGGGCGACCCACGCCTGCACGCGGTGGAGATCGGCACCGGGCGCCTGGTGTGGTCGGTCGCGGTCGAGGGTCTGGACCCGTTGCTCGCGGCGGGCAGCCTGCGTGGGCCTCCGCTGATTGATGCGGACACCGTGGTCGTGTGCGTCCGGACGTTTGTGCAGTTCAAGCGCCTGCAGTCGGCCGCGATGGTCGGGCTCGATCTGTACACGGGCCAGGCCCGTTGGGTCCGTCCGCTGGCCAGCGCGGGCACGCTGCCATACCGCCGCCCGACCGCGGTGGCCGACCTGGGCGTCGCGCACCAGGGGGTCATCTACCGGGTCGATGAACTCGGCACGATCTCGGCGCTGGAGGCCGCCAGCGGGCGGACGGTGTGGATCCGGCGGATGCTGTCGATCTCTGGCCCGCCGGAGAACGGTGAGCCGTGGGCGATGTCAGGGCCTTTGCTGGTGGGCGACCACCTGATCGTGCTCACGCCCGACCACCGGGACATCCTGCGTCTGGACCGCCACACCGGGGCGATCCTTGGGCGTCGGGGGGCCGACGTGTTCGGCTGGCCCCGGTACATTCTGGCGGTGGGCAATTCGCTGGCCGCGGTGGGCATTCAGCGGATCGCGTTCGCGTCGCTGGCCACGTTTGAGACCGATACGGTCCGAGGCACGCCGTTGCTCCCGCCGCCCTCTGTGGGACGGGCCGTGGTCGCGGGCAACACGATTCTGGCGCCGATCGGCGGCGGGCTGGCGATCATCGACCCGAGCAACGCATCGCGCCCGTTCGACGCCGCCAACACCATTTCCCTTACTCGCCGCGGCATGATCGTGGCCGCCCCGAGCCAGCTGCTCATCGCCGACAACGAGCGTCTGCGCTCGTTCCTGGTGTGGCCCGAGGCTCTGGAACGGCTCAAGGCCCAGGTCGAGGCCCGCCCGGATGACCCGGTGCCCGCGCTCACGCTGGCGCGGCTGGCCCTTCGGGCGTCTGAGTGGCGACTGCTCACGCCCAGCCTGGACCGGGCGCTGGACATCCTGGATCGCCTTGGTCCGCTGTCCCCCGTCGCAGGCCTGCGCGATGACGTGTTCGGCTTCACGCTTGACACCATCCGCCAGGCGCGCCTGACCACCCCGGGTGAGGAGTTGAACGCCGCCAACCCCATCGCGCCGCCGGACGTGGCGGCGGCCCTGCTGAACACGCTCACCCGCGCCGCCCGCCGGCCGGAGCAGAACCTGGCGCACCTGATGGAGCGTGCGCTGGCCGAGGAAGCCGGCCATCAGCACGCCGAGGCCGCGGCCACCTACCAGAAGATTCTGGCCGAGCCTGCGCTGGCCGGGGCGATGTGGTCGCAAGGGGTGCGGTCGACCCGCGGCCAACTCGAAGCGACCGATCGGCTCCAGCAACTCATCGCCGCCCGCGGCACGCAGGTGTACGAGGCGTTCGAGCAGTCCGCCCGGCGCGAGCGCGACGTGCTGGGCAGCCCGGCCACCCTGGCCGATCTGGCGGCACTTGCCTCCCGCTACCCCATGGCCACGACGACTCCCGCGCTCTGGCTCGAGATCGCGCGCGGGCTGCAAGCCCAGGCCAGGCCGGTCGAGGCCCTGGACGCGATCTCGCACGCCGAGCGGGCCGCGGGCGCGCTCGCGCTGGCGGGCACGCTGCCCGAGGGCAGCGCGCTGCCGGAATCGATTGGCCTGCTGCTGACTTGCCTCAGTGCGCTCGGGCAGCCCGAGTGGGGCGTGGCGACGCTCGACCGCATCCTGTCCGCGTTCCCGGCCATCGCTCCGACGGCGAACTCGACTCCCGTCGATCTCGTTGCGCTGCGCGCCCATCTTCTGGAACGCGCGGCCATCGTCCCGCGGCTTCCTGCCATCGGGGGCGAGATTCGGCCCGAGCCGGTCCACATCACCGCCCGTGCCCCGCTGCGCCCGTTGCTGGGCGATGAGCCGCACGACGCGGTGCTCTTGCTCGCCGCCGGCTCGGCCCGCTTGGAACTCTGGTCGGTCACCGCGGACGGCCTGTCGGTCGCATGGGAACGCGAGCTGGCCACCGCCCAGTTGCCCTCGCTGCTCAGCATCGACGACGACCGCATCCTTCTCTTCATCCCCGCGGACATGGGGCCCGCCTCGACCACCGGTCCGACCATCGAGTGCCTCCGCCGGGCCGATGGATCGCACCTGTGGCGCACGCCCGGGTTCGGCACGCTCTTCGCCCCGGACCCCGACCTGCAGGCTCGCTTCATGGCGGGACAGAGCCAGGGCGCGACCATCATCACCCCGCTCGACGGCGCGGTCCGGCTGGACGACCTGCTGGCGACCCATGACTCGCACACGCTGGTGCTCAGCGAGCGCAGCGGACGCACCGCGGCGTTTGACATGACGACCGGCGAGCCGCTCTGGGCCGCCCACCTGCCGCTGGCGCAGGTGCATGATGTGGCGGTCAAGGCGAACCGCCTGGCGGTTGGCGGCGCGTTCCTGCACCCGGTCGGGCCCGACAGCGTGCAGACCACGCTGGGGCCGGTCCTGCTCCTGCTCGACTCGCGCACGGGCGACGTGCTCGCCCGCCATGACGACGCGACCGCGCCCGACGACCCCCGCGCGCTGGGCGAGGTCCGATGGGTCAAGATCACGCCGGACGCGCGGCTGATCGCGGGCCTGCGCATCGGCATCGGCGCGTTCAGCCTCGACAACGCCCAGGACCTCTGGCGCTCGCAAGGCCCAGCGACCGGCTCGACGCTCGATGCCTGGATCGACGAGGACCGCCTGTGGATTCTCGGGGCGGATCGCGGCCTGCGGCAGTTGTCGCTCGACACGGGGCAACTCCAGGCCGGCGCGCTGCCCACGCAAGGGCGCACCGGCTCGCGCCGCCCCGTCCGACTCACCCGACTCCAATCCCGCATCATCATCACCAGCGGCAAGGGAGTCGTGCTGCTGGACCGCGAGGGGGGGCTGCTGGGCGTCGACGCCATCGACCGGCAGGACACGCTGCTCGCGCCGGCCGTCGGCTCGCCGCTCATCGCGCTGCTCGACACCTCCAACCGCCGCGGCACGCCCGCCGGCAGCAACCGCCTCACACTGGTCAACACGACCAGCGCGCGCGAGATCTTCTCCGTCGACCTGCTGCTGGGCCAGGCGCCCGAGCAGGTCATCCTGCTGGACCACCACATCCTGATCTCGACGCCGGGAGGGATCACGGTCCTGCCCGCGCCGGCGGACTGAATGGGTGCCACCAGCCGCAGGCCCGGGCGGCTGGTGTGCGCACGCAGCGACCATCGCATCAGGCGTGCGGGGCCACGCCGGATGGCACGGCTGGCAGACTCCGCGACAATGCCCTAGGCTGTCCCGCCCACCCCGCGCACGGACCGCCCCAGCATGAAC
>CAZHKB010000082.1:0-9996 GCA_964533405.1 uncultured Phycisphaeraceae bacterium
GCGAAGGTATCGCCCGGGTCCATGAGCGCCATGAACGCGGCAGAGTTGGCCGACGCCCCGGAGTGGGGCTGGACGTTGGCGAACTGGCAGCCGAACAGCCGCTTGCCGCGTTCCTGGGCCAGGCGCTCGACGTCGTCGTGGAACTGGCACCCGCCGTAGTAGCGGGCGCCGGGATAGCCCTCCGCGTACTTGTTGGTCAGGCACGTTCCCATGGCGTGCATGACCGCCGGCGAGACGTGGTTCTCGCTGGCGATCAGCTCCAGCGTTGAGGCCTGGCGGCGCGACTCGGATTCAAGGGCCGCCGCGGCCTGGGGGTCCTGCCGGCGGATGAGCTCGAGCGTGGCCTGGGAAATGGGGTCGTGGGGCATGAGTGATGGTAGAAGTGGGGGAGGGGCCGAGAAACCCGTCAGAAGCGGGTGTCGTGGGCCGGCCGCCAATCAACGAATCGCGGCTCGCGAAAGGAGCAAGACCGCGACGGTTCCGCCGAGCGTGGCCGCTCGTGGTTGTGGCCATGGCACGCGGCCTCAACCTGCGAAGAGTTGCGGCGCAAACAGGAGGATGAGCTGAATGGTCAGCACGATGAGAAGCAAGGTGTAAACCAGCATGATGACGGCCCACAGCGTGGCAACTGGGCGGAGTAGGAAGCCGCGCGAGAGGGCGAACCACCACCAGACTGGGAGCCAGATGACGACCGTGGCCCCGGCGAGGAGAAGGAATGCCTTGGTGACGGTTGCGTCGTGCAAGTTGAAGGGGTTGTAGTACCATCGCTCGAACTCCCGCCCCGTGAAGAGGGCGTGCGCCGCGTCAAGGGCGTCGCGTCCGGACCGCAGGAAAAACGGCACGAGCAGGAAGATCAGCCAGAACAGCGAGTAGGCGGTCGCGCGGGTGATGTGGCCCGCGCGGATCTTCGCCGCGGTGAGCCGGGTGGAGAGCATCGCGAGCATGAACGGCCAGCAGAGTGAGAGCAGCAACAAGGGCAGATAGGCGAGATACCAGCGGGGAGGAGCGATCCGGTACACGACGCCGCCCCCCCAGACCAGCGTGTGCCGCGCGATGGGGGCGAGAAAGCCGCCGCTGATGCTTCCCCAGAGGCGGTCTTCCGGGGTGGATCGCACATACCCGGGCAGCGGGACGCTCGCGTACTCAACGACCGCCGGGACCAAGGCCAGCAGTGCGCTGCTGAGCCAGAGGGTTCCGAGCAGCAGCACGATCCACAGCAGCGATCTGCAGGGTCTCGGCGGCACGTCCAGTGAGATGCGCCGCCAGAATCGGTTCGGCGTGAGGACGAGCGGGAGCGTGGTGAGGCTCCACCAGAGGTGCTGGCGGACCGTCCGCGCGTGCTCGAAGAAGCCGCGCACGTCATGGAGGTTCGGGCGGAATATGACGACCCATGCGAAGTCGAGCCCGCGCTCGGGGCAGACGCCGCGTGTGGGGCATTGGTCGGTCCACGCGGCCACCGCACCGGACTGGTCGTAGCCGCACCGTGGGCAGGTGGGGGCGGGTTGCTTCATTCGAGCCACGCGCCGCCAGCGTACCGCGGGGATGGCCGGGATGGGACGGCGGCACGCCGAATCACCGCGTGAGTGGGGCGTGTGCGCTGCGTTGAGTGGTGTGGAGACACGCCCCGGTGGGGCGAACCAAAGGAGCACCGATCATGGCACGTCACAACGCATCGTCCGGCCTTGTTCGTCGAGTCATCGTCCTTGTCGCCGCCTCCGGGGCGGCGCCGCTCTGTCTGGCGACCGGTCCGATCCAGCAGACCATGCCCTGGCAGGGTGGCGGCACGACGCGGGATTCGATCGTTCAGATCAATGTGGGCGGGTCCTTCAGCGGAACGGGGTCGGTCATCCGCAAGACCGTCGGCTCCGACGGCAACCTCTGGCTTGGACTGGTCACCGCCGACCATGTCACACGCCCCGGCGGGGTCAACAGCGTCGTCGGCTCCGGGCACAGCATCCGGTTCGGCGACAACGCGGCCCAAGGCGAGTTCGGTCGCGTCGGCGGGGTGGGCGAATCGTGGTATCGCCAGTTTCCGGGCGCCGACCTGGCGTTCCTGGCGATCAACATGGGCCCCGCCAACGGGGCGAACCAGCCGTTCGTGAACAACGTGCGGGAGATCGCGTACATCCCGGTCGCGCTCGATCAGAACAACCTGCCCAACGAGAACGGAACCCGGTTCACCCAGTACGGGTACGGCGACACCGGGCCGTATGCGGCGGCGGGTGGCGGCAACCCCGCGGGGATCAGCAACACAGGGGCGACCGGTCACAAGCGATTCCAGAACAACGCGGTGACGGGGGTTGGCGTGGACGTGGGGATCTATGCCGGGACGCCCGTGCTCGAGTGGAGGTTTGACCAGCCGGCGGCGGCGGGGTTCTTGAAGGCAGAGGGAACGGCGTTCAGCGGAGACTCGGGCGGGCCGTACATGACCCAGGACCACACGTTCTACAACGACGTCGCGGCGTTCACGCGATCCGGGGCGACCAACCCGGATGGCGGCGGGGTGTTGGGCATCCTGAGGAACAGCATCTTCGCCGTTCACAATGGGTCCAGCCCGATCGTCGGGGTCGGGGGCGCGGCCGCGTACAACCGGCTGAGTTGGGGCACGCCGCTCATGCCCGCCTATGTGGACTGGCTCAACGGGCAGAGCTTGGCGATCCCGACGCCCGGGACCGCGGCGCTGCTTGGCATGGCCGGCCTTCTGGCGGCGCGGCGGCGGCGGGCCTGAGTGAACACGCCGCCGATCGACGCAAGCCACACGGGCGGTCGCGGGCGCGGGGGCCATAGCCCCCGCGTTCATTTCGCGCGCCAGACGCGAATAGTCCAAACGCTCCGGCGGTTGGGACGGGTGTGAGCCAGCCCGCGAGCACGTCGGCGTCGGCACCCGGGTCGACCACACGGTCGTCGCCCGATGCGGCGACGGGCCAGGGAATCTTGCAGCCGCCCGCATATCCTTCGCCCATGCAACGCGTCGCGCTCGCGGGTGAGCCGGACATTGCGGTGCTGGTCGAACTGCTGCGCCGTGGCAGCACGATCCGCGAGCCGGGGAGTCTGCTCGCGCACTATGGAACCTGGCTGCGGCAGCGCAGGCCGGTCGACCACATGATCTCGGTGTCGCGTCGTGGCCTCGACGCGGGGGAGTACAAGATCACGCGGTCCATCCGGATGGCAAACGGGCAGTTCCCGGCCAACGCGTCGCTGCCCAACCCGTGGCGGGACTGGGACTCGATGCCGATCAAGCGCGGCGGGTTCATCGGTGACATTCTGGCGACCGATGGGCCGCAGGTGTTCAAGCAACTCTCCATCGACCGCGACCCGGTGCTGGGCGACGCGATCGCCGACATGCGCTGGGGCGTGGCCATCCCCAACTACGACAACGGCGAGAGCCTGAACTGGGGCCTGTGGTTCACGCGCGACCCCGAGGGGTGGGACCTCGACCAGGTCGAGTTCGGTCTGCTCACCGCCAACCTCCTCGGACTGGCGACCAGCAACCTGGTGTCGCACAAGCGGGCGGCCGACCTGAACAAGCGGCTCGAGCAGCAGCTGGTGCAGATTGCCAACATCCAGCGGTCGCTCCTGCCCCAGACGCTGCCGGAGATTCCGGGCCTGAAGCTGGCCGCCAGTTACCTGACCAGCGATGAGTCCGGCGGCGACTATTACGACTTCTTCCCCTTTGCCGATGGACGGTGGGGCGTGGCGATCGCGGACGTCTCGGGGCATGGTGCCGCGGCGGCGACGGTGATGGCGATGCTGCACGCCATCCTGCACGGGTATGAGGCGACCGACCTGTCGCCCGCGGCGATCCTCAAGTACGCCAACCGCCGGCTGGTGGGCACCCTGCGGGAGGGCTCGTTCGTCACCGCGTTCCTGGGCGTGTATGACCCCAGGCAGCGGACGCTGACCTTTGCGCGGGCGGGTCACAATCCGCCGCGGCTCAAGCACGGTGATTCGGGCCGGGTGTCGGACCTGTCTGGTGAAGGCGACCCGCCGCTTGGCTTGTTCGAGGAGTTTGATCCCACCCAGGAGGTGGTGTACCTGGAAACCAGCGACACCATCGTGCTGTACACCGACGGGATCACCGAGGCGATGAACGACGCCCGCGAGATGTTCGGGGTGGCCGGGCTCGATGCCGCGCTGCTCAAGTGCTCGGGCGAGCCGGACTGCGTGATGGACTCGGTCCACAAGGCTCTGTTCGAGCACACGGGTCGACGTGCCCGCGACGACGACCAAACGCTCGTGGCGCTGCGGTTTGTGGGAGACGGAGTGCAGGTGGGGGGGATCAAGGCGTGAACCGAGAACGGACTCACCGCAGACCCGCACCGCGCGCGGAAGGATGCGCCGGCTCGGTCCACCCTATGGCACCCTCCGCGGCTCTTCCCCCTCTTCTCGCCGCCCACTGCCCACCTGCGGTGAATCTTGCCTTGTCCCGCGGCGTCGAGAGGGCGATCGCATGAGCCGGGCACGTCCGGGGACCGATGCCCCCGAGTGGTTCGACCGCGTTGACCCAGCGACGGGCCAGCCCGGTCTGCGCTTCTCCTGCACGATGTGCGGGAACTGCTGCTCGGGGCCGCCGGGGTACGTGTCGTTCACTCTGGAAGAGGCCCAGGCCTTGGCGGCCCGCATGGGCGTGACGCTCGAGCGCTTCATGCACGAATACACCCACGACACCCCGGCCGGGCCCTCGCTGCGCGAAGTGCAAGGTGAGTTCGGGCTCGACTGCGTGTTCCTGGATCGCACGACGATGCCCGGCAAGGCTCTCTGCGGCGTGTATCAGGACCGTCCCAGCCAGTGCCGCACATGGCCGTTCTGGGACGGGAACCTGCGGTCGGAGGCGGATTGGAAGCGAGCGGGTCGGACGTGCCCGGGGCTGAACAACGGGACGCAATACACGCCGCTCCAGATCAGGCTGATCCGGGCCGAGGATCGGGCGTGACGGTGTCGGGGTGGTCGTCCGTGCCATCGACTTGGCTTCGCACACCTGATGGGATTCGCGGCACAGGCCCACATCGCACCCGCCGCTCAGAACCGCGCCTCGAGGCACGCCTCGAGCGCCCCTACCTCGCAATGACCCGGCATGTGCCGACATCACATCGCCTTTGCCGGCCCGTCAACCACAGACGCCGGCGCGCGAACCAGCCATACGCGGCGTCGAAGACCGGGCGGAGAATCGGCCAGCCGGTGGGAGCCCACAGCCATCCCCAGCCGACGGCGGCGTAGGCCCGCCGGAACACCTCCACCCCCCAGACCAGGCGCCCATCGCGCGTAAGCCCGTGGATCGAGCCCATCACTTGATCCAGGGTGACGCCCAAGCCGGCGGGCTCGAATCTGGGCGAGGCGATGTCGATCAGGTCGAGTCGCCCGCGGCCCCGGTCCAGGCGCCGGAGAAGGTTGGCCTCGTGCCGGCACAGCGGGCACGCGCCGTCGATGAGGATGGTGAAAGTGGCGGGCACGCTCTGTATTCGACTCCGGCTCGAGCGCGGATTCGTGCCGTGGCAACCTGCCTTTCAGCAGGGGTATCCGGCCTCCCGCCCGATCGGGGGCTCCAGACCCCCGACCCCCGGATTCCAAGGCCGTGGCTCACAACCGCTCTCGATTGGCTCAGCCCAGTTCCACCGACCAATACGCCTCATCAAGGAACGACTTCCACGACTCGTACTTCGCGTGCCCCAGGCGGATCGTGATGAGCGGATGCCGCTTGGGGCGGATGGGCTTGCGGATCAGCCGCATGCTGGCCTGCACGGGCGTCCGCCCTCCCTTGCGGGCGTTGCAGGCGACGCAGGCGCACACCAGATTCTCCCATGTGTCGCCGCCGTTCTGCGAGCGGGGAACCACGTGGTCGAGCGAGAGCTCGCTGGTGGGGAAGATGTGGCCGCAGTATTGGCAGCGGTTGCGGTCGCGGGCCATCAGGTTGCGCCGATTGAGCTTGACGTGCTGCTCGGGGAAACGCTCGTACCCCAGCAGGCGGATGATGCGGGGCACCGCGACCTCGAGGCGGACGGTGCGCACGAAGTCGTGCTTGTCGCGCTCGTGCGTGGACTTGTAGACGCTGGCCGCGAACCACGATGCGATGTCGTAGTTGCGGTACGTCCCCTGATCGACGTGGATGACCTCCGCGATCTCGCGGGCCAGCAGCGTGAAGGCCCGCCGTGCCGAGATCACCCGGACCGCGACGTACATGCGGTTCAGCACCAGAACCTTGGAGTCCAGGCCCTCGCTATGGATGGGTAACGCGACGGCGGTGAGGCGCGGCGCCCCAGCCGCCAACAGTCTGCCCGCGACGGTTTGATCCGACGCGCCAGCGGCGGCGGCGTCATGCCCGCTCCCGGCCCCGGCTCTGGTGTGGTCCCGATGCTCAGCTCCGCCTCGCATGGCTTGTATTGTTGGCGAACTCAACGCCCAACGCAAGGGGATGTGGATTGACGCCCAAATCGGCAGCCCGACCGTGACCCAGGCCTCGCCTTGCACCAGACCCGACCGGGGACGGAACCCGCCCTCACCGGCGGGCCGCGCATGTCCGCTAAGATCGCGGGAACCAGCGCCTTGCCCCCGCCCGGAGCGACCTCCGGCCGCGCGGGCGTGCGCGCGTTTTTGGACCTCGGAGCACTCGTTGCCAGGCGAACTGATCCAGTTGATGCTCGGCTCGCCCGCCGTGGCCGGGTTGTGCCGTGCGCTCGACGCGCGGACGCGCTGCGCGGCGACGGGGGCGGTCGGCTCGGTGACGACGCTGGTGGCGGGTGCGATCGCGCTGCGGACGGGGCGGGCGGTGGTGCTCGTCGTCGCGCACGCGGATGAGGCGGACGAGGCGGCGGCGGAACTGGCATCGCAGGGCTTGGACGTGATCCACCTGCCCGCGCTCGAGGTGCTCCCGGGTGAGTCGGGCGCGAGCGGAGAGTTGCTGGCAGCCAGAATCGCGGCGGTGCGGGCCGTGGTCGAGCTGCACCCTCAGAGCCCCCCAGACGAGTCGGCGTTTGATGCCGCGACGGGCGACAACGACCTCCGGCTTCCGCCCGCGGCTCGGACCGCAGGTGTGGTCATCGTCGCGCCGATGCCGGCGTTGATGCAGTCGGTCCCCAAGCCCGAGGTCATGGGCGCGCTCTACAAAGAACTGCGGAGAGGGTCGCGCATTGAGCCCGCGCGCCTGGTTGAGTGGCTCGAGGCCGCGGGGTACGAACGCACAGATGCGATCGAGGAGCCCGGCGAATACGCGGTCCGCGGAGGGATTGTCGACGTGTTCCCGCCCTTCGCGGGGCGGGGGCGAGCGCGGGGCGCGCACGCCCCGTCTCGAGGCACCCCCGTGCGCCTGGACTTCTTCGGCGATGAGATCGACAAGCTGACCGAGATCGACCTCGACACCATGGGGTCCGACCGGGCGCTTGAGGCGGTGGAGTTGCTGGCGGCCGGAGGCAAGGCGATCGAGGCCGCCGGAGATGCCGGGGTGAACTTCCTCGAGTTGGTGCCGGGCACGGCGATCGGAGTGCTGGGCGAGACGATGGAGATTGTCGAGCAGGCGCGCGGGTACTACGAGCGGGTCACCGATAGCCGCGGCGTCTTTGGGCCGCCCAACGTGCTGGCGCTCGTGGAGAAGTTGCACGCGGTGGCGGAGATCAACCAGTTCTCGGCCGGCAGCGGGGCAGCGCGGTTTGAGCTGCCGGTGGACACCTTGCCAGAGTTGAGCAAAGACCTGGGGGAGGCGGTGCGGGAGTTGGCGTCGCTGGCGGTGGGCGGCGCGACCACCCCCGTCGCCGACGCCCAGCCGCATGGCGTGTGGGTCTGCACGGACAACCCCGGCGAGCAGGCGCGGCTCCGGGAACTGGTGAGCCAGCACGCGCCGGAACGATCGGGCGAGATCCAGACACGCGATCTCTATGTGCACCGCGGATTCGTGTGGGGCGTGGGCGCCCCAACCACCCCGGAGCACCGCGGCAACCCCGACGCTCCCGCATCGGGCTCCCCCGGACAGCGACGCGCGGTTCGCCAAGGGCATCCGACCGTCGTGCTGCCCTACAACGAACTCCTGCACCGCTTCCATGCCAGGCGCACCAACACCGGCCTCAAGTCGGCCCGGGCCATGGACACCTTCCTGGACTTCCGCGTCGGCGACTACGTCGTTCACACCGACCACGGCATCGCCCGCTTCAGCGGGCTGGCCCTCATGCCGCCGCGCCAGTTGCCGGGCCATGGGAAGACCGCCAGGGACGTGCTCGCGGAGGCGACGGGTCAGAACGCGGGGAAGAAGAAGAAGCCGAACGCGGATGGGACGGGCGAGGGCGGGCGCGAGGACCTCGAAGAGTACCTGACCCTCGAGTTCGCAGGCCGCAGCAAGCTGCACGTCCCCGCCACCCAGATCGACCGCGTGCAGAAGTATGTCGGCGGGTTCGCGGGCAAGCCCCCCCTGTCCACGCTGGGCGGCACCCGGTGGAAAAACCAGAAGGAGCGGGTCCAGGAGAGCGTGCGCGACCTGGCGGCGGAGTTGCTGCGGGTGCGGGCCGCCCGCGAAATGATGCCCGGCATCCGGTATCCCGGCGACACGCCCTGGCAGCGGGAGTTTGAGGCCGAGTTCCCCTATGAAGAGACGCCCGATCAGCTCCTGGCGCTCGAGCAGATCAAGAAAGACATGAGCAAGGCCCGCCCCATGGACCGCCTGATTTGCGGCGACGTCGGCTTCGGCAAGACTGAACTCGCGATCCGCGCCGCGTTCAAGGCCTGCGAGTTTGGAAAGCAGGTCGCCGTGCTCGTCCCCACCACGGTGCTCGCCGAGCAGCACGAGCGGACCTTCCGCTCCCGCTTCGCCGACTACCCCTTCCGAGTCGAGAGCCTGTCCCGCTTCAAGACCGGCAAGGAAGTCAACGAAACGCTCGGCGCGCTGCGGCGCGGCCAGGTCGATGTCGTCATCGGCACCCACCGCCTGATCTCCAAGGACGTCAAGTTCGCCGACCTGGGCCTCGTGGTCGTCGATGAGGAGCAGCGCTTCGGCGTTGAGCACAAGGAACGCCTGCTCCAACTCCGCCTCACCGTTGATGTACTCACCCTCTCGGCCACGCCCATCCCGCGCACCCTCCACATGGCGCTGCTGGGCATCCGCGACATCTCGAGCCTGACCACGCCCCCGGTGGATCGCCGCGCGATCGTGACCGAGGTGATCCCCTACGACCGGCGCCGCATCGCCCAGGCGATCAAGCGGGAACTGGCCCGCGAGGGCCAGGTCTTCTTCGTCCACAACCGCGTCCACAACATCGAGACCGTGGCCAATGACGTGCGGGCGCTGGCGCCCGGCGCACGCGTCGTCGTCGGGCACGGCCAGATGCCCGACGGCGCGCTCGAAGACGTCATGCTCAAGTTCATGCGCCGTGAGGCCGACATCCTCGTCTCCACCACAATCATCGAGTCGGGCATCGACATCCCGACCGCCAACACGATGGTCATCAACGACGCCGACCGCTTCGGGCTCGCCGAGCTGCACCAGCTGCGCGGGCGCGTCGGACGCTCGAAGCACCGGGCCTACTGCTACCTGCTGCTGCCCCTCGAGCGCTCGATCAACCAGGTCGCCCAGAAGCGCCTCAAGGCGATCGAGCAGTACTCGATGCTCGGCGCGGGCTTCAAGATCGCCATGCGGGACCTGGAGATTCGCGGCGCCGGCAACCTGCTGGGAGCCGAACAGTCGGGGCACATCGCCGCCGTCGGCTACGAGATGTACTGCCACCTGCTCGAAGACTCCGTCCTGGAACTCAAGAACGAGAAGCCCCCGCCGCCGGCCAGCGCGACCACCATCGAGATCGGCGTGGGCGGGCTGATCCCGCGCGTGTACATCCCCAGCGACCAAAGACGCCTCGAAGCCTACCGCCGCCTGGCCGTCGCGGGAAGCGTGCAGGACGCCGCAAAGGTGCGCGCGGACCTGACCGCCGCGTATGGCACCCCCCCCAAAGCGGTGGAACGCCTGCTCGCGCTGGCCGAGATTCGCGCGCTCGCGGCCGCCCTCGGCGTCCGGGCGGTGACGAT
>CAZHKB010000083.1:0-9957 GCA_964533405.1 uncultured Phycisphaeraceae bacterium
TCCCCCGCCCGCACGCCGGAGGCTCCCATCACCGCCCCCCAACCGGGCGTTCCGGTGCCCACGTCACCTTCGACCCCGGTCCCGCAGGCAACTCCGACACCCGGCGACCCCATGCAACCCGCTCCCACGACCAGATAATCTGGTGTGTTCGTATAACGTACGGAAATGCCGGTGAGTGCTCCGTTTTTTCCCGGTGCAACGTCGACCACCTTCCATTACATTGGCTTCATGGGGGTCCAGGCAGCCCGCCTTGGCCATTCGGTCAGGCCGGGCCGCTTGGCTGTCAGCCGGACGCTCGGCGTCACACAGATCCAACGGGAGAGCAAGATGCGTCACACGTCACGTCTCGTGGTCCTCGCCGGAACGGCGAGCCTGTCCGCCATCGCCACCGCCCAGCAGGCGGACCTGGGCTTCCGCAATCCCGCCTGGGACTTGCCGCCCGCCCTCATCCAGAACGTCACGCCCATCAGCGTCGACTCGGGCCTCGTCGCCGCCACCGGCGCGCCCGGCACCTGGTCTCTGGTCTACTCCACCACTGTCCAGGTTCCCGACGCCTCCTGGCTCCGCCTCCAGTTCGACCAGGCCATGCTCTCCGGCACGCCCGGCGTCGACGGCGCGTACATCATCATCCGCTCACACCGCGACGGCTACTACCAGTTCCTCAACGCCCAGCACGTCCAGGAGTGGTACAACACCTCGGCGTACATGAACGGCGGCGCGGTCGATGTCGAGATCTACGCCCAGCCCGGCACCGGCAACAACCGCCTGGTCATGTCCACCGTTCTGGCTGGAGAGCCCGTCGTCAACCTCCTCGACTCCCAGTGCGGACCGCAGGACAACCGCACACTCTTCAACGACACGCGCATCGGCCGCCACCTCCCCGAGGGCTGCACCGCCTGGAACTTCAACGGGTGGACCAACGGCTACCTCGCCTCCGGCCACTGCGGAGTCTCCGCCGGCGACGTCATCCAGTTCAACGTCCCGCTCTCCACCTCCGGCGGCGGCACCGTCAGCCCCCCGCCTCAGGACCAGTACTCGGTTGACGGCACCTCCACCCAGACCCAGACCGGGGCCACAAACCCCTCCAACGACTTCGTCTTCTTCGGCGTCAACAACAACTCCAACACGGGCCTGCCCCCCCGTCTGGCTTACGGCGGAACCATCCCACTGGCCACCTCGCTCCCCGCCCCCGGCGGCGGCACCCAGATCCGCATCACGGGCTACGGCACCGGCGGCGCGGGCGGCGGAACTTGGAGCCAGGTCGGAAAGACCCACGTCGGACCCTACATGGGCTTCTCCGGCACCAACGTCACCTACCAGACCGACACCACCGGCGGAAACTCCGGCTCGCCCATGATCTATGAGCCCACCGGCGAGTCCCTGGGCGTCCACGGCTACGGCGGATGCACCACCGCCAACCCCCCCACCGGCGCCAACTCCGGCCCCAGTATCAACACAAACAACTTCCAGAACATCATCAACAACCCGCAGGGAATGGCCGCCAACCGCCCCATCTCCCTCACCTTCCCCGGTGGCGGTGCGCCGGACACCGTGAATCCCGCCGGAGGCTCCTCCTTCCTCGCCTCGGTCAACACCAACGCCCCCGCGGTCCAGATCCTCTCCGTTCGCTCCTTCATTGACACCGGCTCCGGCTTTGTCCAGACCGCCCTCGCCAGCGCGGGCGGCACCAACTGGACCGTCAACATGCCCGCCGACGCGTGCGGCGACGCCACCAACTTCTACCTTGAGGCCACCGTCTCTGGCAACGTCGTGATGCGCTTCCCCACCGCCAGCAACTACCAGACCCTGGCCGCAGTTGCCACCACCACCGTCACCACCGAGGACTTCGAGCTGGGCAACTGGGTCGTCACCGGCACCGCCATCGCCGGCCAATGGGTCCGTGGCGTGCCCGTCGCACCCAGCAACGGCTCGGCCAACGGCGTCGCCTCGGGCGCCAACGCCTACGTCACCGGCAACACCGCCGCCGTCGATGTCGACGGCGGAACCACCATCGTCACCTCCCCCGCCTTCAACGTCCCCGCCGGCAGCGCCATGACCTTCGCCTACTGGCTCGGCACCGGCACCGGCGACTTCATCATGGGCCAGAACGACGGCTTCAAGGTCGAGGTCGCCACCGACGCGGCTGGCACCAACTGGTCCACCGTCTTCAACACGTTCATCCCCACCAACGCCTGGGTCAACCACACCGTCGGGCTGCCAGCCTCCGCCACGCTCCGCGTCCGCTTCACCGCCTCCGACGCCCAGGGTTCCACCAACGCCCCGCCCGATCAGGTCGTCGAGGCGGGCCTCGACAACGTCCGCATCGTGAGCGCCACCTGCTCCACCTCCTGCGCGCCCGACCTGACCACCGGCGCCATCCCGGGACAGCCCGGCTACGGCGTGCCCAACGGCCTCCTCAACACCGACGACTTCTTCTACTACCTCGCCCAGTATTCCGCCGGCAACGTCGCCGTCGCCGACCTCACCACCGGCGCCATCCCGGGACAGCCCGGCTACGGCGTGCCCAACGGCGTCGTCAACACCGACGACTTCTTCTTCTACCTCTCCCTCTTCTCCATCGGCTGCTGAGCCGGCCCGGCGAACGCGACGCGCAAGCCAGCGCCGAATCGTTCGACCACCTGAACGCTTCCAACCACACTGGGCGGGCCATCAAGGCCCGCCCAGTTTTCATTCCCGCACCCATCGGCACCAGGCGGGCAGCGCACAAGCCCCCGCACGGTCGCCCCGTTGTGAACACGCCCCCGTTGCCCATCTTGCCGGGCCTCGCGCACCCCGCCCCGTTCGCACGCACCTGGGGGCGGACGGTTTGCGCGCACGCGGGTTCTGGGATCCATGTGGGTGTGAGGCCCAATCGGCATCGCGGCAGGGTCGCTCGATAAACAAAGCGGCCCGGCGTCTGGGCCGGGCCGCATAAGTTCAACTCACCACCGACTCACTCCGCGAACTTCGCGTCCTTTGCGGACTTCGCGTTCAACGGATCAACCCAAGCGCCCGACTTACTGGCTTCCCGCCAGCACTTCCTTGGCCAGGTTGGCGGGCATCTGCTCGTAGGCGTGGAACTCCATGACGTTGCTGGCGCGGCCCTGGGACATGCCGCGCAGCGCGGTCGTGTACCCGAACATCTCCGACAGCGGGACGTGGGCCGTCACCAGCTTCACGACGCCACGGTCCTCGGTGTCCAGGATCATGCCGCGCCGGGACGCCATATCGCCCGTGACGTTGCCGATGTACTCATCGGGCACCGTGATCACGACCTTCATGATGGGCTCGAGCAGGATCGAGCCGGCCCGCGCCACCGCCTCGCGCAGCGCCAGGCGACCAGCCTGCTCGAACGCGACCTGGGACGAGTCGACCGCGTGGTACGAGCCGTCCACCAGCTCGACCCTGATGTTGATAAGCGGATAGCCCGCCGAGACGCCGCCGACCGCCGTCGTCCGCACGCCGTGCTCGACCGACGGGATGTACTCCTTGGGGATGGTTCCGCCCACGACCTTGTTGACGAAGGCGATCGAGTCGGCAAAGTCGACATCATCCTCCTCGGCCTGCTCCTTGGTATAGGGCATGAGGTTGATGGTGCAGTCGCCGAACTGGCCGCGTCCGCCCGTCTGCTTGACGAACTTGCCGCGCACCCACTCGACCTTCTTGGTGATGGCCTCGCGGTACGACACGCGGGGCTTGCCCACGTCGACCCCCACCTTCATGTCGCGGATGAGCTTGTTCTTGATGATCTCCAGGTGCAGCTCGCCCATGCCGGCGATGATGGTCTGGCCGGTTTCTTCGTCGTAGTGGCTGCGGAACGAGGGGTCCTCGCGCCGGATGGTCGCCAGCGCGTCGGAGAGTTTCCGCTTGTCCTCGGTGGTCTTGGGCTCGATCGACATCGAGATCACGGGCTCGGGGAAGAACATGCGTTCGAGCACGATGGGGTTGTCGGCGTCGCACAGGGTGTCGCCCGTGTACGAGTCCTTGATGCCCACCACCGCCACGATGTTGCCCGCGCCCACTTCCTCGAGCGGGATGCGCTCCTTGGCGTGCATCTCGAAGATGCGGCTGGCGTTCTCCTTCTTCCCGTTCACCGGGTTGAGCAGGCGCGTGCCCTTGGCCAGCCTGCCGGAGTAGATGCGGATGTACGTCAGGTCGCCGTGCTGGTCGCTGACGACCTTGAACACCAGGGCGCTGAACGGGTCGCTCTCGGAGTGCTGGCGCTGCTTCTTGTCGGCGAAGTCGCGCGGGTTGGTGCCCTCGACCGGGGGCTTCTCGGTGGGGTTGGGCAGGAAGTCGATGACGCCGTCCAGCAGCATCTGCACGCCGATGTTCCGCAGCGCCGCCCCGCAGAAGACCGGGTAGCAGGCCTGGCTGATCGTGCCCTTGCGGACCGCGGCCCTGATCTCGGCCTCGGTGATCTCGGCGCCCTCGAGGTAGCGACTCAGCAGGTTGTCCTCGAGCTCGACGGCCTTCTCGATCAGCTCGCTGCGCCACTTCTGGACCGACTCCTGCATGTCCTCGGGGATCGGCACCTCGGTGACGACCGCGCCAAGCTCATCGGCGTCGAACTGGTACGCCTTCATGGTGAGCAGGTCGATGATGCCGCGCAGGTCTTTGCCCTCGCCGATCGGGATCTGCACCGCGATCGCGTTGGCGCCCAGCCGCTTCTTGATCGTCATGAACGAGAAGTCGAACGACGCCCCGATCTTGTCCATCTTGTTGACGAAGCAGAGGCGCGGGACCTTGTAGCGGTCGGCCTGACGCCACACCGTCTCGGACTGGGCCTCCACGCCCTCCTTGCCGTCGAACACCGCCACCGCCCCGTCCAGGACGCGCAGCGATCGCTCGACCTCGATGGTGAAATCGACGTGCCCGGGCGTGTCAATCAGGTTGATCTTGTACATCTGCCCCTGGTGCTCCCAAGGGCAGGTGGTGGCGGCCGACTGGATCGTGATCCCGCGCTCCTGCTCCTCCTGCAGGAAGTCCATGGTCGCGGTGCCCTCGTGCACCTCGCCCATTTTGTAGTTCTTTCCGGTGTAGAACAGGATGCGCTCGGAGACGGTGGTCTTGCCCGCGTCGATGTGGGCGCAGATGCCGATGTTGCGAACCAAACGAAGGTCATGGGACATGGCTGCTCTCGATTCTTCCCGCGGCTCCGACGGCCCGGGGTCGGTCGCCTTGCTCGGCGCCGACCCGCCCGTCCTGACTTCTGAGTGAATCGACCGCCCCGTCGCGGATGCCGCTGCGAAACGGGAGGGTCAACCAATGCTTCATCTGCTCATTCGGCCAGTTGTTTGGCCGTCTATTCGGATGGACGGCTGGACCTGACTTACTGGCCCGCCCACCCAACACTCCGAGGTGCCTCAGCCCGGCGTCGGAGGCGGGGAGCCTCGCGCGGGAGCCTGGCGATTTGGCCACGTCACCAGTCGTCATCGTCGACGGCGGACTCGGTGTCGGAACGAGCGGACGAACCGTCCATGCGAAAACCCCCTGGGGATGCCCAACTCGTTATGCTGTCAAGACTTACGGCTTGGAACCGTCGGTGAAGGGTCAGAAACCCGAACCTTCACCCCTTCCAGGAGGACTGTTCAGGTCGCCGGAAGCCGCGCTCAACATCCACGCCGATGCGGAATTGGACTCTGAACGATACGCGAGGGCCGGGCCGAATCAAGACCCGAACGGGGTGCGGGGATGGCGTGGCTGCGGTTCCGCGCGGCGACGCTCCGACTCACCGTCCCAGCGGGCCCGCCGCGAGAGCCCGCATCTCCGCTCGCTCAGCGTCTGATAACCCCATCAGAGGGTCCAGGCGAGCATTCCCGTCGTTCTCGATCGCGCGGACGGCCCAACGGGAGGCCTCGGCGGAGTCGCGGATCGAAGCGGCCAGGCGGGCGGCGCGGACGGGGTGGTAGACACCTCCGGGGTCGAGGGCCGCGGCCTTGGCATAGTTGGCCAGGGCGGCCCGGCGCATGGCGAGGGCCGACTGGGTTCGGCCCGCTTGGTCCTCCAGCGACGCTCGCAGGACCCACAGGGAAGCGAGGTGGTTCCAGCCGACGGCGGAGTCCACGCGGGCCGCGTCTGAGGCGGTGCGGTCGATGGCACGGGCGATGACCTGGCTGGCGGTGTCAAAGTCGAGTGTGGCGAGGTGGGACCCGGCCAATCGCTGCGAGGCACGGTCGGTGGCGCGGGCGGTCTGGATGCCGGAGTTGGACGGCGCACCGGCCAGCGCGGCCTCGGCAGCCGACGCGTGGCGAGCCAGCAGGGCGTTGAGTTGGCGCTCGAACTCGGCGGGCGAGGCGGCGGGGGCGGTCGAGAGCATGTCGGCGACGGATTGGCGGACGCCCTGGTGGGTGATGCGGAGTTCGACGGCCAGGGCCGGGTCGGACTCGAGGACGCGGAGTTCATCGCGGACCCGGCCGACGACCGAGGCGTGGGTCCAGGCGTCGTGCAGGGCGGCTTGCCAGGCGAGGATTCGCCAAGGGGCGAGAGCCAGGGTGATGAGGGAGGCGAGGATGAGGACTGAGAGTACGAGGCGGGGTGCGCGCGTGGGTCGCGTCGTCGTGAGTGAGGGCGGGTTGTCGGAAGCAGAGGAGAGATGCCGCGTACTTGCGCACTCGGCTGTGCTTTGAGCCCCCACTACACCCAGGAGAGCGAAGAACCAGGTCTGGGCGCCGATCCAACCCGGGGTCATCTCGATGCCCGAGTGCAAGAGGAGAACGGCGGCGGCGGCGAACGCGCCGGCGGCCAAGGCGCGCGGGCTGCGGCGTGCGACGCCCAGGATTCCCAGCGAGATCGCGATCCACAGTGCCAGGCCGACCAGACGCAACCCGGCGGTCTCGGGCGTTGAGAGCGAGCGTTCGAGGTAGGTCGCGGGGACGGTGATCAGGATGGCGAGCAGGGCGAGGAGTTTGGCGTCATCTGAGGCTCGGAGCGACGAGGTGGCCCCGTCCGAGTCGTGGGGCGGCTTGGACACAAAAGTTGAAGCGGCATCGGCCTGCCCGAGGGCGGCTCGCCACCAGAGGGCTGCGGCGGCGGCGACGAGAAACACGATCGCGGCGTAGGCGGCGACGCCCGGAAGTGCGCCATACGCGCTCAGTAGATCGAGCGGGAAGCAGTGCGGGCTGGTGACGTCCTCGACGGCGAGCGGGGGCTTGGCGAGCAGATACGCGTCGCGGAAGCCGGCTGGCCCCACACCGACGAGCGGGTGGTCGGCGATGATGCGGGCCGCGCCTTGCATGTAGAACCAGCGGAAGAGGAGGCTGAGTTCGGCGATTCGCTCACCGATCAGGCCGCGAGCGACGACGGCGAGGATGGGCAAGGCCGCGAGGGCGATGGCGGTGAAGGCGGCCAGGCGCCGGAGGTGCCCGAGCCGCGGCGCGAGGGACCAGATGAGGGCGAAGACCCCCGCGCCGCCGGCCGCGGCGGCCATGCCACCCTTCGAGCGGCACAGGTAGAGAGCGATCGCCCCAACGACGACGCCGATCGCGAGGGCGACCAGTGATCGTGGCCCAAGCCGCTCGCCAGCGGCGGGGAGACGCAAGCCGCGAGCGCCGCGGCTGCCCCACCACTCCCGCCCCGCGACGGCGAGCATGGCGACCAGCCCGACGGTCGAGCCGGCGACGACGGTGGCGTAGATGTTGCTGAGGCCGAACCAGCCCGTGGCCTCGCCCTGGCTGAGCCGGCGCTCATATCCGCGGGCTTGGGCGGAACCCGGCTCCCACCCCTGGGCGCGGAGGAATGACTCGCGGTCGCGCTCGTACCACGCGACGGTGTCTGGGTGCTCGACCAAGACCTGCACGACGCCCTTGGCCGCGAGCATGCCGACGATGCCCAGAAGGAGCGCGATGGCGAGCGTGCGGCGTCTGGCGTCGTCGCACAGGTGGGCGAGCGCGGCGACGGACCACAGCACGGAGACCCAGGCGAAGGCGAGGCGGGAGGATTCAAGCGGGCTGCCCGGCAGGTTCCAGACCATCGCGCCAAGGACGCCCAGACCGAGAACGCCCAGCAGCAAGCGGCGTGAGCGACCGCCGGCGCTGAAGTACGCCGCGAGGCCCGCGGTGGAGATGAGGATGGCGGCCACATCAAGCCATAGCGCGAACGCGGGCGTTACGCCCGTGGTGTTCGAGTAACTCTCGAACGGGTCGGTGTTCCACCAAGGGAAGGGCTCAAAGGCGACAAGGGCGCGGAAGCAAGCGATGGCGGCCAGGACCAGCGCGCAGAGCGTCTGGAGCGATCCTGTGCGTGCGGGCGCGGGGGTGGTCATGTGCCGGACCCGTGGGCGTCGTCCGCGCCCGACCGGCTCGCGCCGGATCGGCCGGTGCCGGGCTCCCCTGCCTCGCCGCCGGTGGCGTCACCCACCACGCCCGGATCGCGGGTCTTGGTCTCGTGGAAGCCGAGGCGCGCCCCGGCGTATCGCTCGGGTGAGATGCGCAGGTCGGGCTCGACGCCCTGTCTGTGCTGGGCGTGCAGGTGCTTGAGGAAGGGCACACACCAGCCGCAGCCGGTGCCGGCCGAGAGGCACTCGGAGATGAGGGAAGCCACCGGCGGGTTCTCGCGGTTCAGGTACGCGCGGACCTTCCGCAGCGAGACGTGGAAACAGAGACAGACATGGTCGTCGGGGTCCATCGGCAGGTGAGCGTACGCGGGCGCGGCGGGCCGGAGCGCCTTGCGGCAAGGGCAAGCCGCCCAGTTGCGGGGCGGCAGGCCGCGTGAGGACGCGGACTCCGTGAATCTCGAGGCTGGTGACGGGTGGTTGCGGCTCCGCATCCGGCGGCGAAGATGCTGAGGTCGTCGTAGGAGGCGTCGTTGTTGAGCCTGGCGTTGGGCGTGGCGTAGCCGGACGTGCCGGGGACGGCCGTGGCGTCGTGCCGGCCGGCGCGCCCCGTGCGCCAAGGTTAGATCGTGCGGGGCCTCGCGCACCCCGCCTGGTTCGCCTTGGAGCCATCCCGTGCGGTTGGCGGCTTCCGGAAGCACGACCTTGGGCGCGGATCGGTTTCCGCGTCCGAGCGGGCACCGGAGGAGCCGATTGCCTCGCGTGCTCACGCACGCGGCTCTGTCAGGGCGGGCCGGGGGCGCGAAGTCGATCGGTCATGTCGCGCATCATGTTTGAGATTCGGGCCCGCTGGTGTGCGCTGGCGTGGGAGCCGATGCCCCGATCGAGCACCAGAAACATCGTGCCAGCGGCCTGGGTCGAGACGCCTCCCGACTTGATGAACTCGGCGTCACGCTGGGCCTGCCCGCGGGCCTCGGCCAGACGCTCTTCGTCGGTCTGCTCGCTCGTCTGGCCGGCGACGGCCTCGCCCATCTTCATCAGGCTGAGCACCGCCTGGTCGAGGTACTCGCCCCGCTCCTCGGGCGGGACGCTCGAGTAGCCCGCGGCGTGGACGTCGGCGGTATCGACCATCAGACGGGAGACGTTCTCTTCGAGTTGCTCTCGGGCCTGGCCATAGATGCCGGCGGCAAAGGCGGCGAGCAGGCCGCTCTCGCTCCCGTTCATGTCGCTGATGCGCTGGACCAGTTCGCCGATCAGCCGCTGGCGCTGGTCGACGGGGAGTTTGTTGAAATCGTCGGTGAGGAGCGTGTAATCGAAGATCAGGTCGATGCGGGCGGTCCGGTAATCAGGAGGGGGCTGGAAACGGATCGCCAGCCATGTGCCCACACCGCCGCCGATAAGTAGCAGAGCGAGGCTCGGCAAGGCGATCAGGCGGCGGCGGGGGTTGGTCCAGAGGGATCCGACGAAGCTCCGGACGCGGGAGTCGAGCGAGTCCAGGCGATCGCGCAACGAGCGGCGGGGCTTGCGGCCCGTGCCAATCGCTTCGACGCCGCCGAGATCATCCAGCAAAGATGGAAGTTGATTGTCCGGCATAACCCTCCCCGATAGCGGTCTGCGAGCGGAACCCGACAAGGCAAGTCTATCGGCGGTTCGGCGGGAGTGAAACCCCAGATTCGGGTATGGGG
>CAZHKB010000084.1:0-9888 GCA_964533405.1 uncultured Phycisphaeraceae bacterium
CTAACCGCCAAACGAATAGTTTTCCCAGCAATGGCCCCAGCAATGGCCCCAGCAGCCCACCGCCCCGAGTGCGGCCCAGGTCGCCGCCACCAAAGCCGCGGCATTCTCCAAGAAGCATGGCCGGACGTTCTGGGATGAAGCCCGCCTGTGCGCCCAGCGCGTGATCCGCAGCGACTTCCAGACCGAACGGGCCACCGATCTGGAGCGGCAGAAACTCGCCTCGGCCAAGCACCCCATCGTGAACCCGATGGTCCAGGACTTCGTCTCCTGGCGGCGGAGCGTGCTGTGGATCGCGGCCGGGCTGATCGCGCTGTACGCGGTCATCGAGGTGCTCTCGTTCCGCACGTTCGTCGCCACGATGCGCCCGCAACTGAGCAAGATGTACGACCAGTACAACGCCAATGGGCAGGTTCCGATATCGCGGCAGGACTTCATCGACCAGAGCATCAGCCAGTTCGGGCGCGGCAACGCCGCCGTCATCGACGCCCTCGAGGTCCTGCTCACGCTCAGCGTGTTCGTCTCCGCGGTGTTTCTCGTGCTGGCGGCCCGTTCGTGGAAGAGCATCCGCGTGAGCCGGTTGCTGAGCCGGATCGGCTGGGGCGTCATGTTCGTCACGCCGTTCGTCGTCTACTTCTTCCCCATCACCGCGCTGATGGACTTCAAGCACGTGGCGGACCGCGCCATGCGCGACCAGCAGCGCACCGCCATGGGCACCATGTTCGCTTTGGGCGTCTTCATGACCATCGCGCCCAAGGCGATCGCCCTCTTCCCGGGCATCATCCGCGCCTCCATCGGGCTTAAAACACTGGTCCCCGAGTCTGCCTCGCCCGGCTGGGCCGCCGCCATCATGGCCCCGCTCTACGCCATCTTTCTGCTCACGATGGTGAGCGTCGTCAACCAGGCCCAGGGGGATGTGTTCCTTATCCTGGGCGTGATCTGCTACATGATCGGTCCGATGGTGTACCTGGTCTTCGCCAAGCGCATGGTGCGCCCGCACACGGCCGAGGAAACGTCCACGATTGTTCGCCCGCTGCGGCACCTGGCCGGGGGGTTCACCCTCGCGGGCACGCTGCTGGTGGCCATCTTCGTGCTCCGCCTGCCGCAGTTGTCGTTCGGCGATGCGCTGGGATTCCTGGTTGGCGTGGGTGGCAACCTGCTGCTCATGACCGTGGTCGCCTCGGACCTGATCCTGGCGCTGCTCTACCAGTCGTACCGCCAGGCCCGCGCGTTCGCGGGCACGACGCTGGAGGCGAGCCTCGACATCAAGTTCGCCGCGCTGTCGCAGGTCGGGTTCACGAGCCTGATCGGCGACGTGAATGCGCAACAACCGTCGTCGGCGACCGCACCGACCTGAAGCACGAGTTCACCACAGAGGCACAAAGACACCCAGAGAGGCAATGCCGCGGGGAGAGACCGCGCGGTGCTCGCTGGCTTCCTGAGTGACCCTGTGCCTCGATGGTGAACGGTGCATCGATCAGGCAGCACTCCGGAGACGACCCGAACGCCGCGCCACGGCCTCCTCCGGCCGACCCGCGCCCGCGACCATCGACGCCAGGACCATCGCCCCCAGCAACCAGATCGCCTGCAGCCCGATCACGGACAGCCGCTGCACACCCTCGGGAACCTGCTGGAGCATCATGCCGGTGGCGGTGGACCAACCGGCCATCCCGGCGAGCAGGCCACCCGCCAACCTCGCCCGCAGTCCGATAACATCGCACCCTCGCGCCCCGCTCATCTTCCCTCGCACCACCACCACCACGCCGACCACCAGAAGCGCCAGTTGGATCGCCAGCAGCATGCGCCCTCCCTCCAGAACGGACCGATCACACACCAACCGCTGTTCTGGAGATGGGACGAGGCTCCCCTGAATCGGGTGGGAAGTTGGGAAGGGTCAAGGACAACCCGGCGTTCGTGGTTCCGGACCCGGCACAGGTCGCCGAGCTTGGTTGCCCGGTCCAGACGGGCGGGTCATGCGAGTTCCGGTTTCAGGAATGCTTGACGCGGGCCCCGGGGTCACGCCAATGTGACCCTTGTCCAAACCGCCGGGGGTGCGGGGCGTAGGAATGGTGGTGGGCGGACCGATGTTGGTCTGTCACCCCGTCACCCGCGTGCGGGGTGGCAGTCTTGTCCGAGAACGAACGCGGCCCAGGCCGACCGGCGTGGTCGTGCCTCATACGATGAGGCGTCTGGCGATCGGGCGTCGGGCGGCGAGTGTGTAAGGAGTGTGCCCCATGAGGAATCGCGTGGATCGGGCGATGCGGGGCGTGGCCGCGCTGACGCTGATGGCTCTGGCTGGCGCGGCGTGGGGGCAGAACTCACTGGGCGATGGCAGCTCGCTGGTGCGCCCGCTGGATCGGGATCTTGGGCGTGGCGTGCCGGCGGCCCGGCCCAACACGGCGGCCAACTTCCAGCAGGAGCTCAACCTCCGCAACGCGATCGTGACGGGCAACGCGGCGGGGGGGATGTCGTTCCGCGGAGACGCGGGGTACTCGGCCCCGACGGAGTTCCGCGGATCGCTGGGGTCCAACGACCTGTTCGCGTTCCGGCGCGATTCGCTGTTTTCAGGGTTCGCGGGCATGGGGATTCGCGGGACCGACGCGTTGCAGTACCAGTTCGCACTGTCGACGGGGGGTTCGTCGGGGCTTCTGGGCGCGGGCGCGCTGTCGCGGACGGGCGGGGGCATCGGCAACCAGGCGCCCTCGACCTCGGCCGATCCGCGGGTCTTTCAGGAGGCCAACGCGCTGCGGGACCCGAGCGCCGGTCGCGGGCAGGCGGGCGGCGGGCCGGGCAGCGCGAGTGATGGGTCGATGATGGGGATGCTGCGCTCGCCCTCGGCCTATGTGGCCAACCGGGGCATCCAGTCGGAACTGATGGCCTCGTTCTTTGATACGGCCACAAACATCAACTGGGGGCTGACTGCGTCGTCGCTGCGCGGCGTGCGGATGAGCCGCATGGTGTCGGCCCAGGAGGAGCTCCAGCGACCGGGCGCGGTGCCCACGTCCGCGCTGCCGACCGTCGCGGGCAACGTGACCCAGCCGGGCGAGGCCAGCCCGGTCGAGGGCGCGACGCGCGGCCCGGCGACGGTGGTGCCCAACTCGTACCAGGCGATGGTGGAGCGGTTCCGCGATGCGGCGGCCGGGCGCTTGCAGCCGCCGCCGGTTGAACAGGCGGTTGAGCCCGAGACGCCGACGATTGATCCCGCGACCGGCTTGCCGGTTCGGAACACCGGAACGCAGATGCCGGGGTCACAGATGCCGGGGTCACAGATTCCTGGCACCGGCACGCCGAGAACCCCGGGCAACCCGGGTTTGCGGTCGGGCATGCCAACGCCGATTGATCCGACGGTCGCTCCCGGCACTCCCGAGTGGGAGCGGCGTCTGAACGAGATCCGCGAGCGGCTTTCGGCTGACCTTCTAGAGACCAACCCGGGGATGGGCCTGCCCACGCTGCCCAACCAGCCGGCGGGAGCGCTGGAAGAGGAGAATCGGACGGAGGGCACGAGCGCGGGGTCGCTGGGGTATCGCCCCTTGGACCCCGAGGCGCTGCGGATTCTTCGGGAGTCTGCGCCGCGGATCGACCAGTATGCCGAGGCGAGCGGGATGCCCGACCCCTACACCGAGCACATGGCGGTGGCGGGAAGGTTGCTGCGGAACGGGGCGTACTTTGACGCGGAAGAGCGGTTCACGCGGGCGCAGTCTGGTCGACCCGACGACTATCTGGCGACGATCGGGCGGTTCCACGCGCAGATTGGCGCGGGGATGTACCTGTCGGCGGGCATGAACCTGCGGCGGATGCTGATCGAGCACCCGGAGGCGGCGGCGACACGGTTCGACGCGGCCATGCTGCCCGAGCCGGCGCGGCTCGAGAAGGTCGCCGATGAGCTGAGGACCAACGCCTCGCGGGCGCTGGCCGGACAGAGTATGGTGCTCGGGACCAATTCCGCGCTGCTGCTGGCCTACGTTGGCTATCAGCGGAGCAACTCGGGGCTGGTTGGCGAGGGGCTGGAGACCTACCAGCGTTTGCTGGAGGCCTCGGGCAACCCGGCGGCGGGGCGGACGCTGCTTGATCTGATCTCCCAGGTGTGGGGAGGCGCGGACGCCACGCCCGTCGAGGGCCAGAAAGGGCCATGACCGACTCGGCCTCCACGCAGCGGGACAAACCGGGTGGCGGAGCATCGCGCGCGGAGGCTGTCCCGGTCGGGCCGGTCGCCCCCACGGCGGTCTTGGCCAGCGTTGTGGTATCGCCGTTCATGGCTCCCGGGGGCGAGGGCGCGCTCACGCTCGGACGGTTCCTGACGGATGGGTCGTTGTCGAGGCTGTTCGATGAGTTGTCGGCGCTGGTGGGCGTGCGAGTTGAACTGCGCGATGAGCGCGGGCGACTGGTCGAGCCGCATGACACTCCGCCCGGCTGGCGGGTACGCCAGACCGATGAGCCGCCGGCGGGATCGGCCCTTGAGCCACTGGACGTGGCGGGGACGGTGGTTGGGTACGCGGTGATCCACCCCGGCGAGCCGCACATTGAAGAGGCGGCGCGGTCGCGGCTGCGGTCCGCGGTGCGATACCTGATGGCGGGTGCGGCGGACTTGTGCGAGCAGGAGGTGGAACTGCTCGGGCGTCTGCGCGAGATGAAGGTCCTGCACCGGCTGTCGTCGATGCTGGTGCGGGCCGAGGGCGTGGACCGGACGCTGAAGGCCGCGCTCGAGTCGGCGCTGGAGGTGCTGGACCTGGACGCGGGTTCGGTGATGCTGTTCCCGGAGGAGTTGACCGGGCCGGTGTCGAATCAGGTGGAGACAGAGCTGGAACTGAAGGTGGCGATCGGGCTGAGCGAGGGGTGGGTGCGCGACCCGCGCCCGCTGTCGAAGGATCGGGTGTTTGATCGGCAGGCGCTGGCGGGCGAGGTGGTGCGGGTGCGCGACCTTCGGGGCGATCCGCGGGTGAACATCCCGGAACTTGTCGAGAGCGAGGGGCTGGTGGCCGCCCTGCACGCCGGGATGGTGTTCCAGGGGCACGCGATCGGCGTGATGCGGCTGTACGGGCATCGCCCGCGGCTGTTCACGGATGCCGACGCGCGGCTGGCGCAGCTCTTGGCGAACCAGGCCGCGACCGCGGTGGAACAGGCGCGGTTGCTCAAGGCCAAGCGGCACGAGGAGCAGTTGCAGCAGCAGGTGAGGCTGGGAGCAGCGGTGCAGCGTCGGATGCTTCCGGCCAAGGTGCCGGCGCTCCCGCGGTTCGATGTGGCGTTCAGGTATGTGCCGAGCCTTGATCTGGGTGGAGACTTTCTGGACGTGTTCGAGATGGGCGACGAGGCGGCGGGCACGTCTGGCGGCGCGCTGGGTGTGGTGGTGGGTGACGTGGTGGGCAAGGGGCTGCCGGCCGCGCTTTTGATGTCGGCGTGCCGGGCGTCGCTGCGGGCGCATGTGCAGGCGAGCGGGCAGGTGGCGGTGGTGGTTGAGAACGTGAACCGGGACCTGTGCCGTGACACGCTGGACACCGAGTTCGTGACGACGTGGTTTGGATCGCTGGATGCGCGGACGGCGCGGCTAACGTACTGCTCGGCGGGGCACGACCCGCCGCTGCTGGTGCGGACGCGGGGCGGGGCGGTGTCGCCGGCGAACTTCCGAGCGCTGCCCAACGGCGGGCTGGTGATGGGGATCGACCCGCAGCAGGGGTATGAGGCGGTTGAGCTGGCCCTGGAGGCGGGCGACGTGCTGGTGGCGTACACGGATGGGCTGATCGATGCGCGATCGTTCCAGGGCGAGCGGTTCGGGCGCGGACGGTTGCAGCAGGCGGTGCTGAACGGGATCAACCTGGCCCCGGGTGGCCCGGGGAACGCGGCGGCGGCCAGCATCGTGGAGCGACTGTTCTGGGAGCTGCGGTCGTTCTCGGGCCTGAAGGGGCAGGTCGACGACCAGACGGTGGTTGTGGTTCGCGTGAAGTGATGGCGCCAAGGGCGAGATTGCTCAGAATGACCCGACCGCGTTCCGTATGCGGAGGCGTGAAGGGAGTTGGCCGGGTCCGGACCACGGAATTCGGGGGATCGACGAGACCGGACGGCGCGGTTTGGAGTATCTTGTTGGGGACGGGCCGCGTCGGCGGTGGGGGTTGATTGCCGACAGGGGCTATGGGGAGAATGGCGCGATGAGAAGTCATGCATGCGTGTTGGCGGCGGTGTGCGGCCTGGTGGTCGGTGTGGGCGAAGGCGTCGCGATGGCGCAGCCAGCGGGCGGGTTCGTGGTGGGGCCGACCGAGCCGGCGGCGAGCCCGGATGGTCGGGTGCATTACACCGGGCACTGCGTGGCGCGGGTGAATGTGCGGAGCCTGCGCGACCTGCGGACGGTGATGTCGATCAGCGGGGACTGCTGGGCTGAACAGTCTGGAGTTGGGCCTCAGGACTGGCGGATCCCGCCGGGCGGCCTGGCGGTGCTGGATGCGGCGGGGATCGAGTACACGATCGCGATCCCGGACCTTGAGGCGCACCTTGAGGCGGCGCGGCAGCGCGTGACGGCGCACAACGCCTTGCTGGCGACCGGGCAGATCGACGATCCGTCGTGGTTCACGGACTTCAAGACCTACGACCAGTACACCGCGCAGATCGATGCGCTCGTGACGCAGCGGCCGGACATGGTGACCAAGTTCACGCTGGGCACGTCGCTGGAGGGGCGGACGATCCACGGGATGCGGCTCAATGGGCCGGGCGTGACGCCCGGGACGCGCCCGATGGTCGTGCTGAACTCGATGCAGCACGCGCGGGAGTGGCTGGCGGGCATGACGACGATGTGGGTGGCGGATTTCAGCGTGAACAACTACGGCGTCGACTCGGACGTGTCGTTCCTGCTGGACAACTTCGAGGTGGTGATCGTTCCGATCGTGAACGTGGACGGGTACGTGTACACATGGACGTCCAACCGCCTCTGGCGCAAGACACGGCGGAACAACGGGGACGGGTCATTCGGGGTTGATCCAAACCGGAACTGGGCGGCCAACTGGGGCGGGGTGGGCTCGAGCGGGACGACCTCGAGCGATACGTATCGCGGGCCGTTCGTGTTCAGCGAGCCCGAGACGACGGCGCTGTCGAACTTTGTGCTGGCCAATCCCCAGGTGTGTGTGGCCGTGGATACGCACACGTATGCGCAGAACATTCTGTCGGGCATCGGCTGGACGTACGACCGCCCCGACGATGAGGCGCTCCAGCGGGGGTCGATGCGGGCGATCAACGCCGGGATGCACTCGTCGAGCACCAAGACGTACTTGACCGGGCCGGGCTCGGCGGTGCTGTACTTCACCTCTGGTGGCGCGAAGGACTGGTACGGTGACACGGCCGGCGCTCTGGGGTGGACGATCGAGCTGAGGCCCGACGAGGGTTTCGAGGGCGGGTTCGAGCCCAGCCCGGCGGAGATCCTGCCCACGGGGCGTGAGTACTTCCGGGGCATCGCGTCGCTGGCGCGGTTCCTGAAGCCGCAGAGCCTGTCGTTCGAGTTCATCGCGGGCCTGCCCGATGCGCTGCAGGAGAACGCGACCACGAGCCTGATCGTTGACATCAACCGGGGCCTGTTCCCGATCGCGGGCTCGCCCAGCGGGACGCTGCACTATCGGATGGGGACGACCGGGGCGTTCACGTCGGTGGCGATGCCGGTGATCGAGCAGCGGGTCCACAACGCGCAGATTCCCGCGGGCGCGTGCGGGAGCGTGACGCAGTTCTACTTCACCGCCCAGTCGAGCAACGGGCAGACGTACAACTATCCGGCGGGCGGTGCGCTCGATCCGATGGAGCTGCCGGCGGCGCAGGTGACGGTGGTCCGCAACGACGACTTCTCGGCGGCGACCGCGGGCTGGACCACGACCGCGGCGGGCGACAATGCCACCACGGGCATCTGGACCCGCATCGATCCCAACAACACCGAGTCTCAGGACGCCAACGACTACTACCTCCCGGGCGGCAGCACCTCGGCGTACATCACGGGCCAGAACCCCGTGGCCAACGCGGGCAACGGTGACGTGGACGGCGGGCGCACGACGCTGACCAGCCCGACGATGGACCTGTCGGCCCACCCCGAGGCGCGGTTCCAGTACGCACGCTGGTTCTCGAACCACGGCGGCGAGGACTCGACCATCAACGACGTGTTCACCGTCGACATCACCAACAACAACGGGACGAACTGGGTGAACGTCGAGACGCTTGGCCCGCTGGGGAGCGAGACGGCCAACGGGTGGCTGCTCAAGCAGTTCCGCGTGGCCGACTTCGTGACGCCCACGGCCCAAGTCCGCGTGCGGTTCGTCGCGAGCGACGAGTTGCCGGGCGACATCGTCGAAGCGGGCATCGATGAGTTCCGGGTGTGGGCGTCGGCGACATGCACGCCGCCCCCGTGCCTTCCCGACCTGACGACCGGCGCGGTCCCCGGGCAGCCCGGCTACGGCGTGCCCAATGGCCTGCTCAACAACGACGACTTCTTCTACTACCTCACCCAGTTCTCCGCGGGCAACCTGGCGGTGGCGGACCTGACGACCGGCGCCATCCCCGGCTCCCCCGGCTACGGCGTGCCCAACGGGATCATCAACAACGACGACTTCTTCTACTACCTGAGCATCTTCGCCGCGGGGTGCTGATGCGGCGGGAGAGCGATGTACGACAGCAGGCGGCCCGAGCGGGCCGCCACTGTTTTTTGTTGCGTTCCACGGGGGCGGCGCGGTAGCCTATTGGAGGTGCGGGGTGTGCGCCCCGCCATGGATAGAACCTGCTAGGGAGATCGAGCATGCGGAAGTTGATGGCGTTGGTGTGCGTGGCGGGGCTGGCGACTGCGTCATCGGCGCAGTTCGTCAACGGGGACTTTGAGACGGGGGACTTCAGCGGATGGACGATCGCGTTCACGGTGCCCAACGGCAACGCGTTGGTGCAGGTGGTGGAGCAGTACGACATCGACGGCGCGGGGCCGCTGGGCACGAACTTCGCCGCGCGATTCAGCGTAGGGCGGCTGGTCTCGGCCGCTGGCGGGACCGAGGGGATCGAGATGACCCAGCCGATCAACCTGACCTCGGGGACGGCGTACACGTTCGACGTTGACGTGGCGGCGATCAACACGAACACCACGGGTTCCAACTCGCAGGGTGGAATCTTCGACATCATCATCAACGGGGTGAGCGTCGCCAACGTGGCGGTGGGCTCGCTCGGGGTCGCGGCCCCGCAGGGTCCCGAGTTCTACGGGCATCTGACCGGCACGTTCACCGCGCCGGCGACGGCGAGTTATGCGATCGGGATCAAGATCACGCGTCCGTTCACGGCGCCGAACAACCTCCGTCAGTCGGTGGACAACTTTGACATGTCGGGCGGCGGCGGGCCGACCTGCGAGCCCGATCTGACCACCGGCGCGATCCCGGGCCAGCCCGGCTACGGCATCCCCAATGGCGTGCTGAACAACGACGACTTCTTCTACTACCTGGCGCAGTTCGCCGCGGGCAACCTGGCGGTGGCGGACCTGACGACCAGCGCGATTCCCGGCTCGCCGGGGTACGGCGTGCCCAATGGCGTGCTCAACAACGACGACTTCTTCTTCTATCTGAGCCTGTTCGCGGCCGGCTGCTGATAGAGACGATCATCGAGCGAGGGAGACAGCGCGACAGGGAAGGCCATGAGGCCCTCCCTGTTTTTCTTGCGCTGGCGCGGAAAAGGGGGTTCATAAGGCGTGAGTTGTATGTCGCGATATCGTGACATGAATAAGGCCCGGGGGAATGACGTGGTCTGGCGGGCGCTGGCCGATGCGCGGCGGCGTGAGATTCTGGACCTGCTGGCCCAAGGGCCTCGGACGACGGGCCAAGTGTGCGAGGCGGTGGATGGGCTGTGCCGGACCGCGGTGATGAAGCACCTGGACGTGCTGGTGGCGGCGGGGCTGGTGGC
>CAZHKB010000085.1:0-9859 GCA_964533405.1 uncultured Phycisphaeraceae bacterium
ACCGCCGCGACGTTCCGCACCCGTCCGCGCGACGCCGGAGCGGGGTGGCGGGCGGCGGGTCTCGATGGGCACCCCCGCGTCGATGCACTGCTTCTCGTAGCGGAACTTGTTGGCGCGGTGGTCCATGAGGAAGTGGACCTTCGCGGCTTTCTCGGGCGGGACCCGCTTCTCGATCTCCTGGCGGGCGACCAGCAGGTTGGTGCGCCGTGAGACGTGGATCAGCACGAGGTGGTTGCACTCGAGCACGCGGAGCCACTCGGCCACGTCGGCCACGTGCATGTGCTGGCCGATCTTGGCCCGGTCCTGGTGGTCGCCCTCGAAGAACGTACATTCGGAGATGACGATCTGGGCGGTGCGGACGTCGGTGCGGACCAGGTGCGGCCCGGGCATGGTGTCGCCGATATAGGCGACCAGCGGGATCTCGAAGGAACGCGTGATCTCGATGTCGCGGTCCTTGAGCTCCTTGAGTTTTTCCTGGGGCATGCCCTGGAACTCGTCCTTGAGCTTCGTACGCCGCTCAAGGACCGCGTAGCCGACCGAAGGGCCGGCGTGCTCGGTGTGGAAGCAGCGGAGCAGGATGTTATTCTTGATCTCGATCTGCTGGTCGTGCTCGAGGCCGATGACCTCGTACTCGGTCTCTTGGCGCTCCAGCTCGATGAACCCCTTCATCATGTTGTGGACCGCGGGCTCGATCCGCTTGTCGCAGACGATTTTGCCCGTGCCCATGCCCTGGAATCGCCGCTGGCTGCACCAGTACGCCAGCGAGCCGATGTGGTCCATGTGCCCGTGGCTGACGGCCAGGTACTTGGCGGCCAAGATAGGGCGTGGGCACGACCCGGCGTCAAAGCAGACGTCCAGCTCGGGCACCTGCACGCACGTCGCCTCACCGGCCACGCTGGTGCCCTGCACCCGGAATGGGGGGAGGTAGAGAAATCCGAGCCCGCCCTCACGGGGCGGCGGCTTTGGGAGCATCGCAAATCCCTCCGCAGGGGGTGATTCCCCTGAAGGGTTGTGGGTAAGCAGGGGGCGGCCTCGCCCCGGGGCATCGTAGCGTGCGAATCTGAATCGTGGATGAAACCCGGCGGACCACCGGGGGATTCTCCGGTGGAGGGGTGCCGGACCCTCAGCCCCGCCGGAATCGGCGAACGACTCCCGAGGTTCAGTCAGCGAGCCAGCACCTCGAGCGCGACCATCCCACGAACCCGGTGCGGGCCTCCGGTTGCTTGCGGCCTTCGTCGGGGCCGGAGGCTCCGACCCCCTGCTCAGTCTGGGGATCACCGCCTCGCCGCGGCCAGGAGCTGCTCCAGCGTGCCGATGGAGTGGCCGAAATCACGGTCCCTTTCGCGCCGGGTCTCGACGGTGCGGATGGCGTGCATGACGGTGGTGTGGTCGCGGTCGCCGAAGTGGCTCCCGATCTCCTGGAGGCTCTTGCGGGTGTTGCGCCGGGCCAGGTACATGCAGACCTGTCGGGGCAGGGCGATGGACCGCTGGCGCTTCTTGCTCTTGAGGTCGTGCAGCTGCACGCGGTAGAAGCCCACCACCACGTCGATGATCGCCTGGACCGTGAGATCGGCCTGGGCGGCGGCGGGCGAAGCGCCGATGGCTTCCTGCGCCATTTCAAGATCGATGGACTTGCTGTCGACCATGGCCCGGAGCTGGAGCTTGGTGATCGCGCCCTCAAGTTCGCGGATGTTGGCCGTCAGGCGGGAGGCGATGTGGATCGCCACGTCGTCGGGCAGGTCGAGGCCCCGGATCGCGGCCTTGGACTTGAGGATGGCGATGCGGGTCTCGAAGTTGGGGGCTTCGATGGGCGCGACCAGACCCCACTTGAACCGGCTGATGAGGCGGTCCTGGAGCTCGGGGATCTCATCGGGCGGCCTGTCGGACGCGAGCACGATCTGCTTGTGGGCGCCGTAGAGCGTGTTGAAGGTGTGGAAGAACTCCTCCTGCGTCTGCTCGCGCTTGGTCAGGAAGTGGATGTCGTCGATCACCAGGGCGTCGACGCTGCGGAAGCGGTGGCGGAACTCGGCCATCGCGCCCGCGCGGACGCGATCGACAAAGTCGGTGACGAACACCTCGCAGGAGATGTAGTGGATGGCCGCCGCGGGGAAGTTCTTGCGGATGTTCAGGCAGATCGCCTGGAGCAGGTGGGTTTTGCCCAGGCCCACCGCGCCGTGGATGAACAGGGGGTTGTACGCGCGGCCCGGGTTGCTGGAAACCGCGATTCCAGCGGCGTGCGCGATCCGGTTGCTGGGACCAACGATGAAGTTCTCGAAATCATAATCGGGATTGATGACCAGCGAGCCCGGGCCCAGCGGCTCGGCCTCTGACGAGTAGTGCGCGGGGCGCGGAGAAGCGGCCCAGGCCGGTGGGTGGGGCGGGGCGGATCGGGGCTCGACCTGCTGGGCCATGCTGGATGGCTGGGCCATGGCGTCGGCGGCGAGCTCATCCGAGGGGGAGCCGGCGAGTTGGTCCTCGGGGTTGGCTTGGTCGGCGGCGGGGGTGGTCAGGCCATCGCGGAACTCGGGGGCGGGTGGGCTCTCGATTCCGGTGGCCTCGTCGGGCCCAACGAAACGGACGGCCAGCAGGCGGCCCGTCACGGTGCGAACCGCGTCATTGAACTGCTCGAGGCAGTGGCGGCGGAGGTAATCGCGGTGAACGGCGGAATGGGCGCGGAGGACGACCGAGCCGCCGTCGATGCCGACGAGCTCGATCTCATCGAACCACTGTCGGCAGACCGTGGGATAGGCCTTGCGCATATGCGCCAGGACATCCTTCCAGACGAGCCGGTCAGGGTCGCGCGTCATCACCGAGCCCCATCGAGGCAGTGCCACGTTTGTCGTCCTGCTCAAGCCGCCGCACCTCGCCGCGCCCACCGGAGCGCGACGCACACACCATGAACCATCCGCTGGCCCGGAACTCCGACGCCCACCGGAGGCCGGCGGGTCACGGGATCAAGGCTCGCGCACACCACGCCGGGACCAGCCGGCACGAGTCGCGAGGCCGCGCACCCGAAACAGCACACACGAGTTGCACGAAGCACGACACATCACTTCGGCGGAGTCGATCGGCACACCACGCCGCGCGACAAGGCCGACGAGGGCAAAGGTACTGAGGCGCGGGCGCGCAGTCAACCCGGCGGAGGGCGGATGCAACCGACACCCCGCGCCGCGACGCGCCAGGGGCGATCGCGCCGCGCAATCGTCCGAGCGAATGCGCCGCACGAACCGAGGAAGCCCGCTACGCTTGCCGCCGGTGGACCCGGACACTTCCATGCGCGATGAATCCGTACTTCCGGGCGAGCCCGGGGGCGCGAACGGTCCGGACGGACCTGCGCACACGCCCCTCGACGGTTCGGGCGCCCCAGGCGCCGTCGCGGTCGGCGGACCGGTCTCTGGCGAACCGCCCGAGACGCTCTCGTCAGTGGCTCGCAAGCTGGGGCCGTTCTCCTTCCTGGCCGCGTTCGCGTGCTTCATGCCGGGCATCGCGGGGCTTATTTTGCTGAGCAATCTGGACGTGGCGGGCAACTGGCTGCGCTCCCATGGCGACGCGGGCATCGCCCTCTACATCGTCGCGTTCATGGTGCTGGCGGGCCTCGCGTTCCTGCCGACGGTCTCGCAGGCCGTGCTCGGCGGCTGGGCGTTCGGATTCGTCACGGGATTTCCAGCGGCTCTGTTGGGCTTTTTCGGCGGCTCCCTGATCGGTTACGGCCTCACGAGCGTGATCGGGCGCGACCGCGGGGTTCGGCTGATCAACCAGCATCCCAAGTGGAAGGCCGTGCGGGACGCCCTGGTGGGCGGGGATGAGGGCGTGGGCTTCCTCAAGACGATGGGGATCGTCGCGCTGCTGCGCCTGCCCCCAAACTCGCCGTTCGCGCTCACGAACCTGGTGATGGCGGCGGCCAAGGTGCCACGCCTGCCCTTCGCGATCGGAACGCTGATCGGCATGGCGCCTCGCACCGCGGCGGCGGTCTACATCGCCACGCTCATCAAGGGCTCGCTGAGCCAGGACGCGATCAAGGAGGCGACACCCTGGTGGGTGCTCCCGGTTGGCATCGGGTCGATGCTCGTGGTGTTGGGAATCATCGGGTGGATCGCGAACAAGGCGGTGCGGCGCGTGACGGGGATGGGGGCCAGGTCAGCGCCTCCGGCGTCGCCGGCCTGATCGCTCGGTGTGTTCTGCCTCGGCGCCTTCCGACTCGGCGCACTCGCGTTGACGCCTCAGGGTCCGATGCCCGAGCCGTGTCCGAGCACCACGGATCGACCGGCGCACAACGAAAGACTCCCCATGCTTCTCCTCTCCTCCATCACCAAGCGATTCGGCCCGACCACCGCGGTGGCTGGGCTCACGCTGCACGCCCGCCCCGGCGAGATTCTGGGGCTGCTCGGGCCTAACGGCGCGGGCAAGACCACGACCATGTCCATCGCCACGGGCCTGCTCGCGCCGGATTCCGGGACGGTCACCATCGACTCGCTGGGCTCGCCCTGCGACGCGGGCGTCCGCCGGCGCCTGGGCCTCGCGCCGCAGGCCATCGCGCTCTACGACGACCTGTCGGCCCGCGAGAACCTGCTGTTCTTTGCCTCGCTGTACGCGATGCCGCGGACCGACGCCCACCGGCGTGCCGCGGAACTGCTCGAACTCGTGGGCCTGACCGATCGCCAGCACCACCGGGTCAAGGCGTTCTCAGGCGGCATGAAACGGCGGCTGAACTTGGCGGCGGCGATCGTGCATGATCCGCCGCTCGTGCTGCTGGATGAGCCGACAGCCGGGGTCGATCCGCAGTCGCGGCACGCGATCCTGGCCCTGGTACGCGCCCTCAAGGCCCAGGGGCGGACCGTGATCTATTCAACGCACTACATGGACGAGGCCCAGCGGGTGTGCGATCGCGTCGCGATTCTGGATCATGGAAAACTGCTGGCGATGGACACGGTGCCCGCGCTGGTCGCGGCTCACGGCGATCAGCCCGTCGTCGTCGTCGAACACCCCGACGGCGAACGCCGGATTGAGACCGCCGAGCCGCTGCGAGAGATCGCGCGCCTGCTGGACGCCGGGCTCGAGCATCCGGTGCGCCTGGAGAAGCCCGACCTCGAGTCGGTGTTCCTGAACCTGACGGGGAGGAGTTTGCGGGATTGAGTCGGTTCGCCGGGAGGGCGCTGGTGTGCCACCCAGCCCTTGCCAGCGTTGAGGGCGTGACTCGGTGCGAATGGCCAAGCGCGAGAATCGCGCCGTTGCACGTCCGGCACCGACTCACCCGGCAAAGCCAGGGTGAGTCGGCGGCACGTCGATCGCCGGGACACTTCCTACGCTTGCCAATGCCAAGGCATTGCCGTGCGGGGAGCGTGACGATCGGGGCGGGTCAGCCTCTGGCGATCATCGCCGGGCCATGCGTTCTCGAGTCGTTCGAGCTGGGGCTGGAGGTGGCGACGGCGCTGCGTGAGGCCTGCGCGGCGGCCAACCTGCCGCTGATCTTCAAGGCCTCATACGACAAGGCCAATCGCTCGTCGATCGCGTCGGCCCGTGGGCCCGGGCTGGAGCGCGGCCTTGCGTGGCTGGCCGACATCGGTAAGCGCCTAGGCCTCCCGATCACCACGGACATCCACGAGCCAGCCCACGCCGAGCCGGTGGCAAGCGTTGTGGACGTGCTCCAGATTCCCGCGTTTCTCTGCCGTCAGACCGACTTGCTGGCGGCGTCGGGCGCGGCGGCGGCTAAACACAACCGCGCCGTGAACGTCAAGAAAGGCCAGTTCCTCTCGCCCGGCGAGATGGCCGGCCCGGTGCGGAAACTTGCGGAGGCCGGGTGTACGAACCTGCTTCTCACCGAGCGCGGCACGACCTTCGGCTATCACCGTCTGGTCAACGACTTTCTGGGCCTGGGCGACATGATGCAACTCGCGACCCCCGGCGGGTCGGCCCCGGTGTGCTTTGATGTGACGCACTCGACGCAGTGCCCGGGAACCGGCGAGCAGACCGGGGGCAGGCCGGACCGCGCGCCGCTGCTGGCGCGGGCGGCGACTGCGGCGGGCGTGCACGCGCTGTTCATCGAGTGCCACCCGGCGCCCGAGACGGCGATGTCGGACTCGGCGACGCAGTTGCCCCTGGCAGACATGCCCGCGCTGCTGCGCTCCGTCGCCCGCATCCGGAGCGCGATGTGAACCCGCCAGCTGGCGATCCGGGCGCGCCCGCTCCACCCCCCGCGAGCGGCATCTCGCCGTTCTGGCTGGCGATCAACGACCCCGCCCACCCGATCGTGCTGTTCGACGGCCACTGCAACCTCTGCAACGGCGCGGTGCAGTGGATCATCAAGCGCGACCGGCGCGACCGCTTCCGGTTCGCCTCGCTGCAGTCGGGCTTCGCCGCGGCCGCTCTGTCCGATCTTCCGAACCTGCCCGACAGTGTCGTTCTGATGCACAAGGCCACGATCCGCACGCGCTCCGCGGCCGCGATCGGCATCGCCCGCGGACTGGGCTTCCCGTGGTCTCTCGCGGGCGCGTTCTGGATCATCCCGGCCCCAATCCGCGACTGGCTCTACACCTGGGTCGCCCGCAACCGCTACCGCTGGTTCGGCAAGCAAGACGCCTGCATGGTGCCGACAAAGCAGCTGCGGGAGCGGTTCCTGGGGTGATGCCTTCGCTTCCGCGCTACCATTTCGCCCGCGCCAAACCCGCGCGGTCCACGCCTGACGGACCCCCTTATGCCCTCCACAACCGCGACCAAGACCAACCCGAACGAGGACTCGATGGCGCCCCTGGGCGGCCCGGCCGACCCCGGCATCCCGTACCTTTCCGCCACGGAGGTCCGCCGTCGCTACCTCGACTTCTTCGTCACGCGCTGCGCGCACACCGCGTGGCCGTCGTCGCCGACCGTCCCGCACGACGACCCGACGCTGCTCTTCGCCAACGCGGGGATGAACCAGTTCAAGCCCATGTTCCTGGGCAAGGTCGATCCCACGTCCCGCATGGCCGGGCTGACGCGGGTGGTCAACAGCCAGAAGTGCATCCGGGCCGGAGGCAAGCACAACGATCTGGAGGACGTGGGGCGCGACACCTACCACCACACGTTCTTCGAGATGCTCGGCAACTGGTCGTTCGGCGATTACTTCAAGGCCGAGGCGATCGCGTGGGCGTGGCAACTCTTGACCCAGGTCTATAAACTGCCCGCGGATCGCCTGTACGCGACGTACTTCAAGGGCCACGCCGAGGCCGGCCTCGCCCCCGACACCGAGTCGCGCGACCTGTGGCTCAAGTACCTGCCCAGCGACCACATCGTTCCCGGCAACATGAAGGACAACTTCTGGGAGATGGGCGACACTGGCCCCTGCGGGCCGTGTACGGAGATCCACTACGACCGCATCGGCGGGCGCAGCGCGGCCCACATCGTCAACAGCGGCGACCCCGACGTTCTCGAGATCTGGAACCTGGTGTTCATCCAGTTCGATCGCCAGGGCGACGGCTCGCTGCGACCGCTCCCCGCCAGGCACGTCGACACCGGCATGGGCTTCGAGCGGCTGGTCAGCGTCGTCCAGAACAAGCGGTCCAACTACGACACCGACGTGTTCGCCCCGATTTTCGCCGAGATCGAGCGCATCACCGGGGCCGCCCCGTATCGCGGGCGCCTGGGCGCGGCCGACACGGGCGAGCACGACACCGCCTACCGCGTCATCGCCGACCACATCCGCACCCTCACCTTCGCGATCACCGACGGCGCGGTCCCCAGCAACGAGGGGCGCGGCTATGTGCTGCGGCGCATCCTGCGCCGCGGCGTGCGCTATGGGCACCAGATGCTCGGCGCCAAGACTGGCTTCCTGTCGCGCCTGGTGCCCAGCATCGTCAGCGCGATGGGCGACGTGTTCCCGGAGCTGCGCAAGAGCCCGGAACGCGTCGCGTCCGTGATTCTCGAGGAAGAGGAATCGTTCAGCAAGACCCTGGGGCGCGGCATCGTGCTGTTCGCCGACGCGGCCGGGCGCGCCAGCGAAGAGTTCTTCAACTCCATCCAGGACACCCCGCTGGGCGATGAGGCCCATCGCCTCGCGCTGGCGCAGCAGAAGAGCAAGAGCGCGTCGGGCTACTTCAAGGCCACCACGATCGACTGGAAGCACTGGAACCACCCCCGCCGCCCCGTCATCTCCGGCGAGGACGCCTTCCAGCTCTACGACACCTTCGGCTTCCCCGTCGACCTGACCAACCTCATGGCCCTCGAGCGTGGCATGGACGTCAACATGCCCGCCTTCGAGCGCTGCATGGAGGAGGCCCGCGAGAAATCCCGCGCTGGGACGACGGCCAAGGAGGCCGGACGCCTGATCCTCGACGGCGACGCCATCGCCCGCCTGAAGAACCTGCGCGTCCACCCGACCGACGACACCCACAAGTTCCACGCCCGCGACGTGCGGGCCACCGTCAAGGCCATCTGGAACGGTCACAACTTCGATGAGCACGCGGAGGCTTCGGGCACGCTGTCGAAGATCGGTGTGATCCTGGACCGCACCAACCACTACGCCGAGATGGGCGGGCAGGTCGGCGACCACGGACGCATGCTCGTCAGCCGTGAGAACCGGTCCGCCGTCGCCGACAACAACCGTGGCGGCGAGTTCGTGGTCGAGCACACCGAGTCGTTCGGCGGCTATGTGCTCCACATCGGGCGCGTGAGCCGGGCCGAGATCCGCGTGGGCGACGACGTCACGATCCACGTCGGCAACGCGCGGCGCAAGCCCGTGCAGGCCAACCACACCGCCACCCACCTGCTCAACTGGGCCCTGCGGGATGCGCTGGGCGACCACGTCGATCAGAAGGGCTCGCTGGTCGATGACCAGCGACTCCGCTTCGACTTCACCAACTCGGGCCCGGTCGAGCCGGCCCAGCTCGCCGGCGTCGAGAGCAGAGTCCGCAAGCAGATCAACGACGACCTGACGGTCTACGCCGACCTCGCGCCGCTCGCGGCCGCGAAGGAGATCGGGACGCTGCGGGCCGTGTTCGGCGAGGCGTACCCGGACCCGGTCCGCGTGGTCTCGATCGGCCAGCCGGTCGCCGACCTGCTGGCGAGCCCCAAGAACCAGGCGTGGCGCGACCTGGCGGTCGAGTTCTGCGGCGGCACGCACGTCGCCACCACGCGCGAGATCGACGCCTTCGCCCTGGTCAGCGAGACCGGCATCGCCAAGGGCATCCGGCGCATCGAGGGGCTCACGGGCGTCGCGGCCATCGCCTCCATCCGCGCCGCCGACGCGCTCGACCAGCGCGTCCGCGCCGCCGGCTCGCTGCCCGATGAGCGGCTCCAGGCCGAGATCGCCGACATCGCGGCCCAGATGGAGCAGATGACCATCCCGCTGCCACGCAAAAACGACCTGCGCGAGAAACTCGTCGGGCTGGTCGATCGCGCCAAGGCCGCGGCCAAGGCCGCGGCCAAGCAGTCCGCCCAGCAGGCCCAACAACTGGCCCGCCAGATCGCCGAGTCCGCCGCCACAAGCCTCGAGCGCGTCGTCGTCGCCGTGCTCGACGTCGGGTCGGATCGCAACGCGCTCCAGGCCGGGCTCCAGACCATCCGCGACCGCTGCCCGGCCTGCTCGATCATGCTGTTCAGCCCCGACACGACCGACCCGGCCTCGCCGAAGGTGAACATCCTGGCGGGCGTGCCCAAGGCCGCCATCGATCAGGGGCTCAAGGCGGGCGACTGGGTCCGCGAGGCCGCGGCCATGGTTGGCGGCAAAGGCGGCGGCAAGCCCGACCTCGCCCAAGGCGGCGGGTCGGACGTGAGCAAACTCAAGGACGCGATCGCCATCGCCCGCACCTTCGCCAACCGGGTCGTGCGCTGACGCCCGCCGCGAAACTCAGCACCCTACCGCGAAGATGCTCAGGTAGTAGAAGAAGTC
>CAZHKB010000086.1:0-9738 GCA_964533405.1 uncultured Phycisphaeraceae bacterium
GGGGTGATGGCGGCGGGGCTCGAGACGATGGCAAGGGAGGCACCGCGGGCGGCGGCTTGAGCGATGAAGCGGTGGGCGTCGGCGTGCTCGCCCTTGAGGGCGATGAAGATCTGAGCGGGCTGGAGGGAGCGGGAGTCGATGCAGACGCCGAATGGCACGGGGGGAGCGACAACCCCGCGCGCGTCGGGGCGTGGCGCGACGGCTCGCGCGGTCGTGTCTGTGGAGGCCAAGAGTGTGCCGCCGGTTATTCTCGCGATGTTCTCGATCGTCCAGAAACTCATGCGTACTCCCTCATGCTGGGGCGCGAGTGCGGCGTTCCGCGGTTGCTGCCCTCACCGCCCTGCGGGTCCGATTTCAACGCAGGGTCTTTCGCGCCCGTTGCGAACTTCGCGCCCTTTGCGAACTTTGCGAAGTTCGCGTTCAAGCGATCACTCCCTGGACGCCCCGACCCCGCCACGCCGAGCGGCCAGGGCCGCCCGGGCGACCTCGCAATCATGGAAGCGTCTCGAGACGGGTCGGCCGTGGTCGTCGACGGACACCTGCTGGGTCTCGTGGCCCTTGCCGGCGATGATGATAATCTCGCCGACGGTGGCCTGTGCGATGGCGGCGTGGATGGCGCGCTCGCGGTCAGGGTGGACCTCGACGCGGTCGCGGGGCGGGCCGGTGATGCCTTCGAGGATCTGTGCGATGATGGCGCGGGGGGATTCGGACCTGGGGTTGTCGGAGGTGACCACGACGCGGTGGGCAAGGCGGGCGGCGACCCGGCCCATGAGGGGTCGTTTGCCCTGGTCCTTGTCGCCGCCCGCGCCGAACACGATGGTGATGGGGCGGGGGCCGGCGACGGCGCGGAGGGCGTTCAGGACGTTCTCGAGGGCGTCGGGGGTGTGGGCGTAGTCGACGAAGACGGCGATCTCGTCGGCGTGGGCGTTGACGCCTTGGAGGCGGCCTGCGGGGGGGCCGACGGCGGCGAGGGCGGCTGACCACCGGGGAGCGGACAGGCCCAGCGCCCACATGCAGACGGCGGCCTGCAGCAGGTTCATGGCGTTGTGCTCGCCGATGAGAGGGGTGTGGACGGGCAGGGTGCCCCAGGGGCCGGTGAGTTCGAGGGACATGCCGGCCATGGTGTGGGAGATGATTCGGGCGGAGGCGTCGGAGTCGGATGGGTGGGCGTTGCCGGCGGCGGGTGCGGCGGCGCAGCGGATGACGCGGGCTTTGGTTTGCCGCACCATGTCGGGCCAGGCCGGGTCTTGCGCGTTGACGACGGCGATGCCGCCCTCGGGGAGCATGTCGAAGAGGCGGCGCTTGGCGGCGGCGTAGGCGTGCATGGTCTTGTGGTAGTTCAGGTGGTCGCGGGTGAGGTTGGTGAAGACGGCGACCTTGAATGCGAGCGCGGCGGCGCGGCGCTGGTCCAGGGCGTGGCTGGAGACCTCCATGGCGGCGGCGAGGCACCCCTGCTCGACCATGCACGCCAGAGTTCGGCTGATCTCGGTGGCGGGGGGCGTGGTCATCTCGGCGGGGGCGAGGCAGACGCCGTCGTCGATCTCGACGGTGCCGATCAGGCCCGTGCGGTGGTGCAGGGCGTTGAGGGTGCGGTGGATGATGTGGGCGGTAGTGCTCTTGCCGTTGGTGCCGGTGATGCCGACGAGCTGGAGATGGGAGGATGGGTTGCGGTAGAAGCGTTCGGCCAGGAGGGCGCCGGCGAGGGCGGCGTCGGGGGCTTCGAGGATGGCGGCGCCGGTGATCTGAGAGAGGTAGGAGGCGGCGGTGGAGAGCGGGCTGGTTGGCGAGGTGGTTGTGGACTCCTTCGCCTGGTCAGCCTGAACGACGACGGCGACCGCGCCGGCCTGGATGGCGTCGGTGATGTAGCGGCGGCCGTCGGCCTTGGTGCCGGGACGGGCGATGAAGAGCGAGCCGGGAACGACGGTGCGGCTGTCCTCGGTGAGGTCGCAGATGCGCAGGGAGGGCGTGGCGTCGGCGATGGGGCGGAGGTTCAGTCCGTTGATCAACTCGCCCAGCAGCATGGGATGCCTCCGATCTTGGAACAGGAATCACCGCAGCGGCGCAGAGGGCGCAGAGAGGGGAGGGTGCGTGGGCTTGAGAATGTCACCCGACGGCGACTGGATTGGACGCCGGCCGCCTGCTCGCCCGGTTGTCTTGCTGTGTGCCCTCCGCGCCTGTGCGTTGAACTGTTGCGACTCCGTGGTGAACTCTTACGACTTGCCGACCTCGACCCAGTGGCCCTGCTCGTGGCGGACGATCGCGCCGGTGGCGGCATAGATGACCTGCTCGGCGATGTTGGTGCAATGATCGGCGATTCGCTCGAAGCTGGTCGCGATTTCGTGCATGAGGAAGGCGAAGTCGGGGCCGATCTGCCCGGCGCGGATGCGGACCTCGGCGTCGCGCATGATGGCGCGTTTGAAGGCGGCCGCGGTGTCCTGGCTCTGGAGGACGATCTTGGCCAGGCGGGGGTCGCTCTTGTCGTAGGACGTGCCCACGTCGCGCAGGATGCCGATGACGCTGTTGGAGACGACGCGGAAGGTCTCGGGCAGCGGGTTGGGAAAGGCTGAAAGGGTGCCGACGGCCTGGGCGATTCCCGCGACCTCGTCGGCGACGCGTTCGAGTTCGTTGTTGACCTTGACGACGGTGAGGATGGCCCGGAGTTGGTCGGGCGTGAGATTGGCCCCGTCGCGGCAGGCCTCGGTGAGCAGGGCGACCGAGGCCCGCTCGATCTCCACGTCGGTTTTGTCGATGGCGTCGTCCTGGGTCGCCACCTGGCGGGCACGGGCGACGTCGCGGGCGAAGAGGGCCTCGGCGGCGGCCTCGAGCATCGCCTGCACGCGGCGGCCCTGCTGGACCAGATCACCCCTGATCTGGGCGACGCGGATCTGGAAGCCTTCGGGGGTGGTGGGCATGTGGGGAGGATAAGCGGGCTGCCGAGGACGGGGGCGGAGACTGGGTCGGGATCAAGGACGAACGCATGATCAATTGCCCCGAATAGGCAGCCCGACCGGCTGCGAAGGCTATGGCCGCGCCGGACGCATCTGGTCGCGGGAGCCCTTCCCGACGGTCGGGCCGCGTGTCGAGCGTTCGTTTGGTCGAGGGCGGCCGAGCGGATGGCGTCAGGGGCCGCCGGGCGCGTTGCTCATGCTGACCCACGCGCCGCCGGCTCGACCTGACTCGATCACTTTTTCGATGAAGCGGACGCCGCGTGCGCCGTCGTGGACGGTGGGGTAGGTGATGGCGGGGCGGTGCGGAACGCCGCGCACCCCTTGCTCGTTCGCGTTGCGATTACCCGAGGCATCGGCCTTGCGAGCGCGGATCGCCTCGAATGCGCCGCGGTAGACGTTGGCGAAGGCTTCGATGAAGGCTTCGGGGTGGCCCGCGGGCAGGCGAGTGGCGGCGGCGGCTTCGGGGCCGACGGTGCTTGATGCTCGCGTGATGATGTGGCGTGGGCCGGATCGCGGGGTGTGTTCGAGGCGATTGGGGTCTTCCTGACGCCACGCGAGCGAGCCCTCGGTGCCGTAGATGCGGATGGAGAGGTTGTTGTCTTCGCCGACGCAGACCTGGGAGCAGGTGAGCAGGCCGCGGGCTCCGCCGGCGAAACGGAGCAGGACGCTGGCGTCGTCGTCCAGTCGGCGGCCGGGGACGAAGGTGGTGACGTCGGCGCAGAGGGATTCGAGTTCGAGGGCGGTGATGGTGGCGAGCAGATTCTCGGCGTGGGAGCCGATGTCCCCCACTGCTCCCGCGATGCCGGAGCGGGCGGGGTCGGTGCGCCAGTCGGCCTGCTTCTGGCCGGATTGCTCGACGGCGGTGGCGAGCCAGCCCTGGTGGTACTCGACGAAGACCTTGCGGACGGTGCCCAGCGCGCCGGAGCGGACGAGGCGGGCGGCCTCTTTGACGAGCGGGTAGCCCGTGTAATTGTAGGTGATCGCCAGGACAACGCCTGCCCGCGCGACGGCGGCGGCCAGTTCGGCGGCCTGCGCGCTGGTGTGGACCATCGGCTTGTCCATGACGACGTTGAAGCCAGCCGAGACGAAGGCGTGGGCGATCGGGAAGTGCGAGTCGTTGGGTGTGACGATGGAGACGAAGTCGAGGCGGTCGGCGGGAGAGCGTGCCCGCTCGGCCTCAAGCATGGCCAGCCACGAGGGGTAGGAACGCCCGTGCGGGAGATTCAGGTCGCGAGCGGAGGCCAGAGCCCGCTCGGGAGAGGATGAGAGCGCGCCGGCGACGAGGACCGCCTGCTGGTCCAGGGCGCAGGCCATGCGGTGGACGGCACCGATGAAGGCGCCCTGCCCGCCGCCGATCATGGCGTAGGTGAGGGGGGTCATGGGGGTGTTGTAGCAGGGGCGAGAGAGGAAGTCCTCAATCCTCGGTCATCGGCCCGGGAGGTTGTGCGCGCGGGGGATCGCTTGAACGCCAGCGCTGCCGACCTGAAGGACTCAGGGGTGTGGACTCAGGACTCGCCAAGACCGTTCATGCCGCGCGGCGGAGCGTGCCGGTTGCCAGGGTGTTCAGGAGTCGCTCGCGGTCGGCGGCGTCCAGGAAGGAAGTGAAGGCGGCGGCCATGCGGACGGGGCCGGGCACCCCGTCGTCGTCGATCCAGAGGACGGTTGCGAGGACCTCGATGGAGGTGGGTTCGGTTCCGCGGAATGAGTCGTCCAGGCCTGTGCCGGAGCGCCAGGCCATCCAGCGCGGCAGTTGCACGCGGATGGTGACGGCGGCGCCTGGCGGGATCGCGGTGTCGAGTTCGAAGCGGACGCCGCCCTCGGAGATGTCGTAGGCGTGGCCTTCGAGCGGCTCGGCGGTGTGGCCGGCGGGCCAGACCTGGACGGCGGTGTACATGGGGAGCGTGGCGAATCGCTCGTGTCGGCGGCGGTTGGTGGGGGGGCTGAGCGTGGTCATGCGTGCCTCGTCTCTAGGGAGTTCGCATCGGCTATCGGCCCATTGTTATCGACGCTTGAGGCAAAGCAGCCCGCTCTCCCCCCACTCTCGGCGGGCAGAGAACTCTCAGGGCGCGCGCCTCGGTTTCCAGTCGCATCGGCCCGTGCATGGCCAGGCTCTCGCCATCCACTTGCGCCAGGCCGCCGGGCGCATCGAGTTCGACGACGCGGCCTCGAGCAGTCACGACGCCGGGCCACGATTCGAGAAGACCAAAGCGGGCAAGGGCTCCGGCAATGAGCAGCGCGCCAGCGCCGGTGGCGGGAATGAAGACCAGGTCGAGCAGGGCGTCACGGGCGTCGGCGTGGCGGGCGGGGTTGACGCGAAACCCGTACTGCCGGAGGTTGGCGACCACAAGGAGGCCCGGGCGTGAGTCCAGCACCAATCGCCCATCGACGCGGGCAGTAATCGGGACGATGCGGGTGTGCGCGAGTTCCTCGGCAATGGGGGCGATGTAGGCCAGGTGGCCTGGGGCCGAGCGTCCCTCGGAGTCCATGCGATGGATCACCGAGGCATCGGGGCCGATCGAGAGCATGATCGCGAAGCGCTCGCGGCGGAGAGTGGCGGGTGCGCCGCCGGACGCCGCGGGGGTTGTGGATCGTCCCTGCACCACGGCGACGTCGACGGAGTCGATGTTCCGGGCGTCGATGGCTCGCGCGAGGCGGGCCGGCTCGCGGGTCATGCCGAACTCGCGGGCGAAGAGGTTCTCGTTGCCCAGGGGGACGTGGTAAACCGGAATGTCCAGGGCAATGGCGTCGTCCAGGGCGTGCTTGACGGTGCCGTCGCCGCCGATGAGGACGAGCAGGTCGGGTGTGCGGCCCGAAACGGGCGGGGCGCGAACGGCGTCGAGGACGACGTGGTGGCCCGCCGTGGTGAGGGCGTGCTGGAATCGGAGGGCGGTTCGCACGGCCTTGCCGCGTCCGGAGGCCGGGTTGTAACGGAGTTCGACCAGCACGCGCGGGAGCGTAGCGGCGGAGGGGGGCCACCGCGCCGCCGCGAACGCGGCGCGCGAGCGAGCGCCCGGCTCCGCGGGTGCAAACCCGCGCTCAATCCTGGCGGCCAGGCGTGTGCGGGCGCGGCACGTTCGCCCCGCTACCATCCGCCCATGTTCCGCCGAGGACTGAGCCCGGGCGATGAGGACGCGGCCTATTCGGCCGCGCAGTGCGTCGTGGAAACGCATCGGCGGCTGGCGGACTGGCTGCGGCACGGGCTGACGCTGGGCGAGATCGACCGCTTCGTCGCGACGACGCTGGATGAGTTGAAGTGCAAGTCGTGCTTCCTGGGGTATCGGGTCGGGAGAATCCCCCCGTTTCCCTCGCACGCGTGCCTGAGCGTGAACGACTGCATCGTGCACGGGACGGCGGGCTCGCACCTGGCGCCGATGAAGGCCGGCGACGTGCTCAAGATCGACATCGGGGTCAAGCACCGCGGTTGGATCGGGGATGCCGCGTGGACGTATGTGTTCGGCAAGCCCACGCCGCAGGTGGCGAGGCTCCTGGAGTGCGGGAAGCAGTCGCTGCGGCGCGGGATCGGGGCGATGAAGGCGGGCACACCGATCGTGGGGTGGGCCAAGGCGGTGCAGACCTGCGTTGAGCGCGAGCACGGGTTCCACCTTGTGCGTGGCTTGGGCGGGCATGGATATGGTCGGACGCTGCACGATGCTCCGTTTGTGTCCAACGTCGTGCCGACGTATCCCGGCGAGTGGCCCGATGGGTACCGCAACTGGGAGCCGGGCGTGCTGGTGGCGGTGGAGCCGATGATCGCGGTGGGCACCGGGGAGACCCGCCCGAGCAAGGGCGCGTGGCCCGTATACACGGCGGACGGGTCGCTGTCGGTACACTTCGAGCACGACGTGCTGATCCGGGAGGATGGGCCGCGGGTGCTGACCGAGGGGCTAGATGAGATCGAGATGGTGATCCAGCGGTAGGGTTCGTGCGAGTTCGTTTGGGCGACCGTGCTTCACGAGAGTTCGACAAGCGGCAATCGCCCTTCCTTGGGGGGTCGGGAGGCTTGAAGCGGCGTTCACAAGTTTGGGTTTCGCTCGCACAACCCCGTCCCTCCGTTTGGTCGGCGAGCCGACATGAGCCGCGATCGACCGCCCAGACGGGTGGCGAGGCGCCGGTTTCCGCGTCCGAATCGCTTGGAGGGGCGGGCAGGATCGCGTAGACTCCGGGTCGTCGGCATCGCGTCGCCCGGAGTTGGGGCGGCGGGCGTCGAGTTGCGCGCGGCCTATCGGCCGTGCAGAGGGAGAGAAAGTCCATGAAGAACTGCGTCCTTGGCCTTGCCGCGCTGGCGGCTGTCGCTGGCGTCGCTGGCGCGCACACGACGTACCTCGATCCGTTCGGCGTGGGCGGCGATGTGGACCCCTTCTTCCTGAACCAGGGGTTCAACCACCTCGATCTGATGGCCGTCGAGATGTTCAACGACAACGGGCTGGTCGACGTTGACGTCGTGGTCAATGCCAACATCCAGTCTGGGACGGGCACGGACTGGGGTAAGTTCCTCATGTTCCTGGATGTTCGCCCCGGCGGGCGCACCGACAATCCGTGGGGACGCAACATCACCACGACCTCGGGTGCCGACTTCTACATCGGCGGCTGGGCCGACGGCGGCGGCGGCGCCCAGTTGTGGGAGGACACGGGCGGCGGGTGGAACCTGCTCAGCCAGTCGGGCAATCCCGGCGCGCATGTGAGCGTGGACCTGACCAACGCGTCGGCTGGCGTGTGGAGCCTGACCATTGATCAGGCCGTGCTGGGGATCACGGGTGGGCAGAGCATCTTCGTGGACTTCGCGACCACCGGCGGCTCGGGCGGTGACCCGGGCGTCGATCACCTGAGCCTGAGCACGGTCGCGACGCCGGACTGGGGCACGGGCTCGACGAGCGGCGGTTTCCTGAAGTACGAGGTCGAGCCCACGCCCGGGTCGCTGGCGGTGCTGGGTGTGGCGGGGCTGTTGGCGAGTCGGCGTCGGCGGGCGTGAGCCCGGGTCGACGATGGATTCGGACCTGAGATGACCTTCAACGGACCCCGCAGCGTGCGGGGTCCGTTGTATTTGTGTGTGAGTTGTCACTGCGTTCGGTAGAGGCCGCGGGTGTGGATGACGTGCAGCACCGCGGGGGAGAGGCTGGACGAGGCGTCCGGCTCCTGACTGCCCAGCGCGGTCCGGACCGCGGTTGCGCTTACGTCGCTGAGCATCGCCGGGGCCACGCGGCTCAGGAGATAGGCTGCTTCTTCATCGCACCAGAAGTGCGATTGGTGGAGGGCGCTGCCGAGCATCTCGGGCGTGTTCATCGGAGAGCGAAGCACGATGACCGGACGGGCGAGTTCGAGCAGGCGCCGGGCGTCGCGCCAGCGGTGCAGGCTGATCGCCTGGTCCGCGCCGATGAGGAAGCAGAGGTCGGGGGACGCCGAAGGGTTTGCCCCCCCCAGTGCGGCGGCCGCACGGGCGCGTTCGAGGGTGTCGATCCAGTAACTGGGCTGGGCGGGGCGGGCGCGGTCGATCTCGTCGGTCCAGACGATCGAGCCGGGGATGTCGGATGCCATGGCGCGAACCATCTCAACGCGGGCGGCGTCGTCGGCGATCGGCGGGGGTTTGAAGGGGGAGCGGGCGGCCGGGACGAAGGCGATGAGGGTGGCGGACCCGATGCCGGCGTCGGCCCGCGCGGCCAGTGCGCTGTCAGCGAGCACTCGAAGGTGGCGGCGAGTGCCAGCCTGGTTCGGATCGCGGCCGTCGAGCCAGAGGCGACCGATCTCGGCCATGCTGGCGTGGGCCAGGTGCGGGGGGTCGAACGTGCCGCCGACGAGAAGCACGCGGCGTGTGCCTGCCGGGATGGGAAGGGGCGTGATGGGGTGGTCGATGGGCACGGTGGACGCTCGGGGACTTCACACGGGAGCGGGCGGGGGCGGCCGTGCCCGTGTGCGTCTCTCCCTCTTGGGCTCTCCGTCTCTTCGTCTCTGCTTCGCTTGCCTATTTCGTGGCTGCGTCGCCTCGTCGCTGCGTCGCTTCCTGATTCTTCTCATGTCGGAGCTGGCCGCAGGCGGCGGCGATGTCTCGTCCACGGCTGGCGCGGATGTGGGCGTTGACACCGCGGGTCTTCAGGGCCTCCTGGAAGAGGCGGACGCCCTCGGTGGCGGGCCTTGAGAACGGCATGCCCTTGACCTCGTTGTAGCGGATGAGGTTGACGTTGGCGCGGAGGGTCTTGGCGAGCCTGGCGAGTTCCTCGGCGTGCTCGGGCCTGTCGTTCACGCCGCCCAGGAGCGTGTACTCGAGCGTGATCTCGCGTCCGGTCTTGTCGAACCATTTCTGGCAGGCGGCGAGCAGTTCTTCGATGGTGGAGTACTCGGCCCAGGGGATGAGGCGACGGCGGATCTCGTCGGTCGGGGCGTGCAGCGAGAGCGCGAGGGTGACGGGCAGGTCAAACTCCTCGGCGAGTCTCTCGATGGCCTTGGGCACGCCGACAGTGGAGATGGTGACCTTGCGGGCGGAGATGGCGTGGCCCCACAGGCCGCAGATGGCGCGGATGGCGCTGGTCACGGGGCGGAAGTTGGCCAGCGGCTCGCCCATGCCCATGAAGACGACGTTGGTGATGCGGGCCAGTTCGTCGGGGCGGTGCGGGTGCTTCGGGAGCACGCTGCGGAGGCGCCAGACCTGCTCGTTGATACGCCCCGCGGAGAGGTTGGCGTCGAGGCCGCCCAGACCGGAGGCACAGAACTTGCAGCCGACGGGGCAGCCGACCTGTGATGAGATGCAGGCGGTGCGGCGGTCGCCGCTGAAATCGCCCGGGGGCGCATCGGTCGGGAT
>CAZHKB010000087.1:0-9702 GCA_964533405.1 uncultured Phycisphaeraceae bacterium
GACGGGGGCGGCCTCGCGCGGCGCTTCGGGGGCCTCACGGGTCGCGGCGCGTGAGGATTCTTTGGTGGGCGCGTCGCCCGCGTCGGGCTTGGTCGCGCGTCGGCGAACAGGACGGGCCGATCCTTCAGAGCCGCTGTCGTCGATCGCGCTGGATGCCTTGGCCATGATGTGTTGCGTTCCTTGCGAGTGCGGCGGGCGCAGGGCGCCCGGGAGACTGATCTGAGAATGCAAATGGGTGTGGACGGTGCGTCCGTGCGGGATGCGAGGGGAAATCGTGGAGTCCAGACGGCGTGTGTGTGGTGCCGCGCTGGTGAGTGGACGCGCTGGTCTGGGGTTGTCGCGTTCTTGTGCGACCAGACCCGGGCAGCGCCGAATGCGGATCGATGTCGGAACGTGGGGCCGCGTGTGAAGATTCACCGAAGCAGCCGCAAGACCGGCATCGATCGGAGTCCGAACGCGCTCAATCCGCCCGGGACCACCCTGGAACAGGGGGCGTCGAACCGGAGGGAGAAGAGGGGGCGCCCCCGTCAGCCACGGGGGAGGGCGGTGGGCACTGGCCGAACGAACGGCGTGGAGCCCATGCGGGCCGACCCGGTGGGGTTGACCCTGAGCCTCAGTATACAGGGTCTGGCGAGGCAAGCCAAGCGGTGTCTTGCGGCCTGCCTCGTTCCTCGCGGGCTGCCGCCTGGTCCCCTGGTGTCGGGCCGTCACGCCTGAACCACATCGCGTACACCACCGCGGCCCCCGCGATCCACACCGCCCCGACGACGGCGGCGGTTGCACGCCGGGGTCGAGGCAACTGCGGACGACGACGCCCAGTTCGCCCAGCACGAAGCGCCGACTCAGTTGGCAACGATCACGCTGATGATGAGCAGGCAGGCCTGGGCGCGGGTGGCGTCGCCGGTCAGGGCGACGACCTTGGCGGGCGTGAAGAAGATGCCCACGACGATGCATGTGGCCGAGGAGAGGCCCAGGACGCGCGGGGGATGGTTCACGGTGGGCGAGGATACCGGCGGTGCGTGGCGGTTCTTGCGAGGCGGGTGGCGGGAGCCCCCGCATGAGCCGGCGGGACGGGTGTTCGAGTCGCTGGCATGATCGGTGGCCGCAGGTGAACCGTGCGGGGGCTTGCGCCGCCCGCCTGGTTTGATCCGCGGCTGGCGTCACGTTCAGGCCAGTCTCGCAAGCCCTCTTCCCGCCGCCCGTACTTCCGAGTGTTCTGATGCCCGGGCTTCCGCCGTGGTGGAACTGGTCAGGTTTGGCCCGCTGATCGCCCATGCCCGACCCAGCGGGCGAGGGGGCGGAGGAGATGTATCGGCGCCTGGCCGAGAAGCACAAGATCTGGCTGGTTCCGGGGTGGCTGTACGATCGGGTGGCGGGTGTGGACGGGCAGCCGCTGGTCGACAACACCGCGCCGGTGATCAACCCCAAAGGCGATCTCCGACCCCGTACCGGTCGACCAGTCGGTACGCAGAATCGGCAGGACTCGATCCGCCCGGACCGGTCGTGGGGCCGGAGGCTCCGCGCTCTTGGTCGACAATCTCCCCCCGTTCGGCTCGCGTATGATCGGCGGCTCCGTGGTGGGGCGGGTGACATGCCCGGACCTGGGTTCGGGCAGCAGGTTGACTTCGAAGGAGGCGTCATGGAGGCCTACGACCGCTTGAAGCAGATGGTGGCCGACTGCGAGGAGGATGTCCGCAAGGGCCATGGCGGGAACAAGGCCGCCCAGACCCGCGCCCGCAAGGCGATGCAGGACATCAAGACCGTGGCGCAAGAGATCCGTGAGGGGATGTTGGAGGCTCGCAATGCCCAGCCGGGCCAGTCCTGAGGCCGTGACCGCCTCGAACAGCACGCTGGGGACCGTCGGCCACTCTGGCCCGGACGCCGCACGCGCCCCCGACAGCAAGTTCATCTTCGATCTGACGGGCATCGACCTCTCGGCCCGCATCGCCGACAAGGCCGAGATCGAGCGACACAACCCGCATCGCCACGAGATGTCCTTTCTCGACGCCATCGTCTGGACCAGCCCCGACCGCTCGCGTGGCATCGCGATGCGAACCGTCCGCAGCGATGAGTTCTGGGTCCGAGGCCACTTCCCCGAGATGGCCATGTACCCCGGCGTCCTCCAGATCGAGTGCGGCGCCCAGATGGCGTGCTACCTGTTCAACGCACGCCGACAGGAGCCGGTCGTGGCCGCGTTCCTGCGAATCCAGGACGCCGCCTTCCGCAACAAGGTCTCGCCCGGCGACACGCTCTACATCCTCTGCAAGGACATCAAGTTCGGGCGCCGGAACTTCACCTGCGCCATTCAGGGCGTCGTCGAGGATCGCGTCGCGTTCGAGGCGACCATCAGCGGGATGTCGGTCTCGAACCGCTGAGCGAGACGGGGCGTCCTCGCCCGGGTGAACCCACGCGCGTGGCCGCCGCCCCCCGCGGTACGCTCTCCTCGTGTTCCCCGTCGATCACTCCATCCTCGCCCCCTCGGCCGGTCGGGTCGATCCCGAAGCCGCGCCGGCCCGCCCGGCGGTGGTGCTGCTGTGCGATGCAACCGGCATCCCGATCCTGCTCGCGACGACCGCCGATGCCCGTGCCTTTCTCCGCAAGCGCCTTGGCCCCGGCCCCGACGCTCCGCGAGCCGATGTCCCCTCCGGCGACGCCGCCCTCCCCGAAGTCATCGGGGCGAGGACGCTCCGGCTTGCGCCCCGCACGGACCTCTCCTCGATCGTCGCCCGCGCCGACCTCACGCTGGTGGGCTCGGGCTTCGAAGCCGACCTCGCGTTTCTCGAGGTCGCACGCCGGGCTATGCCCGCGACGTGGGAGGCCCTGACCGAGCGCTGGCGCGGGTGGTTCATCCATCTCGATCCCGAGGTGCCCGGGTGGCGCAAGACGAACCTGGGCGACGCCGCCTCCGGCACCATGCCCGCCGAGATCCAGCATCTGATCGGCCCGGTGAACAGCAAGAACCTGGCCAGCAAACTCGGAGAGATCATCGACGACGCATTTGACCTCTGCCGCTACCCGCGCGAACTGGCGCTGGCCCCGCGTGGCACGGCGTGCGCGTACAAGGAGATGGGGCGTTGCCCCGCCCCCTGCGACGGCAGCGAGCCGATTGACTCCTACCGCAGCCGGGTGCGGGGCGCGCTCGACGAGCTCCGCCTCGACCCAGCCTGCCGCGGGTCCGCGTGGCAACACGACATGCAGCGGGCGGCGGGCGCCCAGGACTATCGCGTCGCCGCCGATCTCAAGGGTCGCCTGGATCGACTTGATGCGCTCGGCAAGCCCGCCCTGCGAGAGGCCCGCCCGATGGACACGCTCCGATTCGTGGCGATCTATGGCGCGGGCAGGGCGGGCTGGGCCCGTGCCTGGTGGATCGACCCCTGGACCTGCCATCCGCTCGGAGACTTCAGCGGGGCGGACCTGAACGCGTCGGCCACCAACCTGCATCGCCTCGTGACCGAGCATGGGCGCGACCTCGACGCCCGCCTGCCCGGGCTTCTGGCTCGCGGCGTGGACCCCACGCTCGTGGGCATCGTCGCGCGCCATCTCGTCAGGAAGCGGTCGGTCCGATCGGTGGGCCTGCTCCGATCGCCCCGGGCCGGCTCGCCGAGCGATGAACCCGCCCGTCTCCACGCCGCCTACCGCAAGTTCATCGCGGCCGCGGCCCGGGTCGAGCAGACCGACGTCGAAGAGTTCGACCGCGCGACGCTGGCCTGAGCACGCCGGTCGACGCCTCTACGGTCGTGGCGCCACGGTGCCCCGCGCCCGATTGATCGCCTGGATCACCTGCCCCGGCGTGTACGCGTTGAACACGATCGGCGACGACACGCCCGGCCCCTCGATCGCCAGCGTCGGGATCGCCACCTGCCCGTAGTGCTTCAGCAGGGCCTGACCGTCCGGATTGTCGCCGGTCAGATCGACCTTGAACGCCACGCTCCAGTCGCTGTTGAGCAGGGCCGCCACGTCGTCGCGGTGCAGCACGCCCGCCTCCAGCGTCTTGCAGTTCAGGCACCACTCGGCGGTGAAGTCGGTGATGACCACCTGCCCGTCGGCCTTGGCCCGCGCCATCGCATCGGGGGTGTAATACACCCACGCCACGGGGCCGTGGTCCGTGATCTTCGCCGCCGTCAGCACGCCCACCGCCGCCAGCCCGATCCCCACCACCCCGAACACCGCCCGCTTGGGCCCATTTTTGGTGATCTTGAACGTCTTGTACGCCAGCCACAACCCGCCCGCCGCGACGATCGCGGCCACGACCCACCAGAACGCCTGGAACGGCGGGCTGGTCGGCTTGCTCAGGAACGGCGCCAGCCCCGTGCCCAAGAAGAACACCGCGACCGCGATCATGAGAATCCCCATGACCTGCTTCACGAGTTCGCTGGCCGGTCCGGTCTTGGGAACCTTCTTCACCCACTTGGGGTTCAGCGACAGCACCAGGTAAGGCAGGGCCATTCCCGCCCCGATCGCCCCAAACACCGCCAGCGTGATCCCCGCGTCCTGCGTCGCCGCCCACGCCGCCGCCGAGCCCATGAACGGCGCGGTGCAGGGCGTCGACAGCACCGCCGTCATCACGCCGAACAGGAACGACCCGTGCGGCGTGTCGTGCCGCGGGTTGACCCTGTACACCGCCTGCGGCAGCTTGATCGTGAACAGCCCGAACATGCCCAGCCCCATCACGCCGATCACCACGCCCACCAGAATCGCGAACCAGCCCGTCTGGAACAGCGTCGAGATCGCGTCGAACCCGGCGATGAACGAGATGGCCGCCCCGATGCCGATCCAGAACGCGACCACGCCCAGCGACATGATGATGCCAAGGACCGCGGTCTTCTTCTTGTTGGCCGCCGACTTGGAGAGGCCCATGATCTTGATCGGGATCACCGGCAGCACGCAGGGTGTGAGATTGAGCAGGAACCCGCCCACCGCGGCGATCGCGAGCATCGCGAGCAGCCCCAGCAGCCCGTCGGTCGAGAACTTCAGGTTGAGCCCGAAGTCGGTGAACTCCCATGTGTTGGACGATGACCCGGCCTGGGTCTGACCGGCGGCAATGGCACCGAACCCCGCCGGGTCGAATCCCTCAAACAGAGCCGGCGAAGCCCCCGGCCCGCCGCTCGCGGTGGCCGCGGCCGCGTCTGCAAGCGACATCACCGACACGCGAACCGTCGCCGAGTCCTCGCCCGGCATCAGGCACTCGTTGTCGTCGCACGCCTGATAGTCCAAACTGACCTTGAAGGTCAGATCGCCCAGCGGCGCATCCTGCGACAGGATCACCGGCACAAACGCGACCGCCCGACCCTCGTACACCTTGATCTCGACAATCTGGGTGCCCTGGCCGAACGACGCGTCGAAACGGGTCGCGTGCACAATCGGGTACTGCGTCGGCCCGATCAGCGCGGCCCCGTCGGGCGAGGCCTCCGCCAGCGTCACACTCACCACCGTCGGAATCTGGGTTAGTCCGCGCAGCCCCGGCACCGGCTCGGGCTTGTTGGGCCACACATGCCACCCCGGCACCAGGTCCATCACCACCGCGATCACCAGGCGATCTCCGGGGCTGGCAATCGGCTTGTTCACCGACGCCGACAGCGTCAGCACCGGATCACCCATCCCGGGCGGACCGACCGTCTGCTCCCCAAACCCGAACCCGTCCGGCTGCGCATGGGCCAGCGCGCCCAAGGGCAGAATCAGCAGCAGCAACGCCAGCAACAGTCGGGCCATAGCGCAAGGGTAAACCGGGTGGAACGCGGATTGTTCCGGGTGCCCCGCCCTCCCCCCATTCCGGAGGACCGGAATCGGGGGAGCGGGCAGGTTCAAGCCCTTCTCCACCCCCGTCCGATACTCCCAAGGGGCTCCGCGCGCCCCCAACGGAGACCCTGCCCATCGACATCCTGGACCAAAGCGAGGTCGATGCGCTCTTGGCCGCCGCCGAGCGCGGCACCGCCACCGTCGAGAAAAAGACCGCTCGCATCTTCTCCGCCCAGCGCCATCCGGACGACCTCGACAACGTCGAGATCCGCCCGTACGACTTCAAACGCCCCGAACGCGTCTCCAAGGACCAGATGCGGGCGCTCCAGACCCTGCACGAGGGCTTCGCCCGAAACTTCGGCGCGTCCCTCTCCGGCTTTCTCCGCACCATTGTCGAGGTCAAGGTGGCCACCTGCGAGCAGATGACTTACTCCGAGTTCATCAGCGGCCTGCCCAACCCAACCTCCTTCAACCTCCTCGAAACCACCGGCCTTGACGGCCAGATGTGCCTCGAGATCTCCCCCCTCATCATCTATCCCATCATCGACCGCCTCCTGGGCGGCTCGTCCTCTGAGCTGTTTATCCCCCAGCGCCCGATGACCCTGATCGAGTCCCGCCTGATCAGCAACGTCACACGCCGGGGCTTGCAGGCGATGTCCGAGGCCTGGGCCAGCCTCCGCGAGATGGAGTTCTCCATCGCCGCCACCGAGAGCAACCCCCAGCTCGTCCAGATCGTCCCGCCCAACGAGGTCGTGGTCGTCATCGGCTTCGAGCTCAAGATGAGCAACCGGGCCGGCACCATGAACCTGTGCATCCCCTACAACGTCATCGAGCCGCTGATGGAGGCCCTGTCGGCCCAGTCGTGGTTCGCCGTCTCACGCCAGCAGAAATCACCGGAGATCAAGGCCCGCATCAGCCGCAACCTCGCGGCCGCCTCCATGGGCGTCTCGGTCGTGGTCGCCCGCACCACCATCACGCTCAAGGACATGATCGAGATGCAGGTCGGCGACGTGATCGTCTCCGAGAAGCCCGCCTCCGAGCCGGTCGACGTCTGCGTCGAGGGCGAGCGCAAGTTCGTCGCCATGATGGGGCACCATCGCGGCCAGCGGGCCGTCCGCGTCACGGCCCCCGTTGGCCCACAGGCGACCCCGGCTCCCCAGCCCTCCACCGCGGCAGACCCGGCAACACCCCCCCTGAACAAGGGGGGTGGCAAGCCCTCCACGAAGCCCGTCGCGGCAATCGCGGCAAAGTCCAAAGCCGGTTGATCCACCGAACGCTTCCCTCTACAGTTAGAGCGTGCAGGCCCGCGCTGGATGCGGGCCTGAATGGAGTGCGCGCATGACGACGGCCAAGGCCCATGTTCGCTAGGCGGTCCAACCATCTCAGCGCCGCGAGGCCAGTCGCGACGCCGGTTGACCCCGCTCGGTTCAATGACGAACCGGGAGCGGCTGAGCAGGAGCCCCGCGTGGCGTAGCGGATCCACCCATCTCGGGTCGGGTTCGCGCGTCAGGCGTGGATCCCGTCGTCAGGCCGCCCAGGGGATCGTGTCCCCGAAGTGGCCTGTGGTGTTTTTGGAGAGCAAGGCACTAGGCATTGGGCACTCGGCAGGACGACTCAGACCAACTCAACGCGGTCGCCCAAGAAGCGACGACCCCGACTTTCAGGACTCAGGACCAGGGACTCAGGACCCGGACAACCCGACGCACACGTTTGAGACTTCAGATTCCAGACCCCACGTTTCAGGTCCCAGACTCAACGCACCCGCCTCGACATCCCGCACATCCCGACATTCAGGAACAGACTTCCCCATGAGCACCCAGCAAGGCATGAACACCCAGGAGATGATGAGGATCCTGGAATCCATCGCGCGCGACCGCAACATCGAGCGCTCGGTCCTGATCGCCGACCTCGAGCAGGCCATGGTGTCGGCCGCCCGCAAGTACTTCAACACGATCGACGCCGACGAGTTCACCTGCAAGTTCGACCCGCTGTCGGGCGAGATGGAGCTGCTGCGCCGGGGCGAGGCGGTGAGCATGAAGCCCGCCGACTTCGGGCGCATCGCCGCCCAGACCTTCAAGCAGGTCATGATCCAGCGATTCCGCGACGACGAGCGCAACAGCATCCTCGACGAGTTCACCAAGCGCGTGGGCGAGATCGTCACCGGCACCGCCCAGCGCTACGAGGGCGGCGCGCTGGTCGTCACCGTCGACCGGGCCGAGGCCTTCATGCCCCGCTCCGAGCAGATCCCGGGCGAGCAGTTCGCCGCGGGCGACCGCGTCCGCTGCCTGATCCTGGACGTGCGCGAGGTGGGCAACCAGGTCAAGATCGTCTTGAGCCGGGCCCACGAGGACTTCATCAAGCGCCTGTTCGAAGTGGAAGTCCCCGAGGTCGCCGAGCGGATCATCGAGGTCAAGGCCATGGCCCGCGAGGCCGGGTATCGCACGAAGATCGCCGTGTCGTCCGTCGATTCCAAGGTGGACGCGGTGGGCGCGTGCGTGGGCGTCCGCGGCTCGCGCATCAAGAACATCGTCGACGAGCTCAATGGCGAGAAGATCGACATCGTCCGCTGGAACGAGTCGAGCCAGATCCTCATCCAGAACGCCCTCAAGCCCGCCGAGGTCGAGGAGATCTCGCTGTGCTTCGAACTGGGGCGGGCCACCGTCGTCGTCCGCGACGATCAGTTGTCGCTGGCCATCGGCAAGCGCGGGCAGAACGTCCGCCTGGCCGCCCGCCTCACCGGGTGGGACGTGGACATCCTCACGCCCGAGGAGTTCAACAAGGGCCTGGAGATCATGTCGGCCACCCTCACCGAGGAGCCGGGCGTCACCGAGGAGATGGTGGGTCGCCTGGCCGCCCTGGGGATGGTCAGCGTCTTCGACATCGAAGAGGTGGGCCTGGACGTGCTGAAGGAAGAGCTGCAGGTGGACGACGAGACCGCCCAGCGGATCGTCGCCCGCACGTCCGTCCGCGCCAAGGAAGTCGCCGAGCAGCAGCAGAAGGACAAGGAAGAGAAGGACCGCAAGCGCCGCGAGGAGGCCGAGAACGCCCAGCGCCTGCTGGAAAGCGGCCAAACCGCCGAAGCCGGCGAAGACGCCGCGGCGGCCATCCTCGGGGCCGGCTTCGCCGGTCCCGCGCCGGTCTCTGCCCCCGCGGGCGGAGCGCCGGGTGTGGCCACGACCGGCACCGATGAGGCCAGAGCGGCCGACATCCTGGGGGGCGGCAGCGGTTCGTGACGTGGGCGTCTCTCAGTCTGAGGTCTCGAATTTTAGATTCGAGATTCGAGATTCAGGATCGAGTATCTGGACTCCGGTTTCTGCCTCTTGAGATCGGTGATCGAGTGGTTTTCGGGCGTTTTCCTGGAGGTTTTCTTGGCCAAGCGGGTGCATGAGATCGCGAAGGAACTGGGCGTTGACTCCAAGGCCATCCTGGCCAAGTGCCGGGCCGAGGACATCCCCGAGGACGGACCTCGCGGGATCAAGAACCACATGTCCCCGGTCTCCGCCGGCCTGGCCGAGACCATCAAGGAGTGGTTCTCCTCCGCCGGCGGCGGCACCACCACCGCCGTCGAGACGGCGCAGAAGGTCGACGTTGAGACCGCCAAGGCCAAGCCAAAGCGGGCCGCCAAGCGACCAAAGTCCGACGAGGCGGGCGACCACCACGGCTCCGACGAGCAGCCCTCCGACGCCCACGTTGCGCCGTGGCCGATCGAACCCCAGGTCTCGGCCCCCGCGGCGCATGTGCAAGCCGCGCACGAGCGGCCAATGGGCGCATCGGTCGCCGCCACGACCTCCTCGGCACCCGCCGCCGCGCCTGAGGTCAAGCCCGAGCCTCGCCCCCGGATCCACGACGAGTCGCCCCAGCGCGTCACCCACGCCGGGCCGACCACCGTTGCGAGCCCGGCCCGCGACCACGCCCCCGCGGCCCCCGAGGCGCCCGCGCGCCCGCGCCATGTTGAGCCCCTCGCCC
>CAZHKB010000088.1:0-9608 GCA_964533405.1 uncultured Phycisphaeraceae bacterium
CGTGAGTGGTGGGGGTGGGTGACGTTTGAAGAGGGGATGGAGCGCGGGAGGTTATCAGTGGTGTCAGCGCGCGGGACCCGCCCGTTTGGGCGGGGGTGCGGGGCCGGAGGCTCCGCACCCCTCACGGAGAGGGGCCATGCCTTCCCCTGGCGCGGCGATCTGCGTGATCGTCACAACCGGTACGGCTTGGTGGATGTTTGAAGCGTATCGGAATGGGCGCCCAAGGTGGGATCGATCTGGCCCGATATCGGGCAAGACGACTGGGGAGCGACACGGATGAGCCAGCCCAAGAAGGCATTCAATGAAGTTCGAGCAATCTTGGGGAAGCTTGATCGCTCGCGCGAGGAGCTGAGGCAGAAGCCCGGCGGGTCCCAGAATCAGGCACCGGCGGCAGCCGTGCCAGCGGTTCCGACGGCCGCGCCGGTACCGGGCAATGTGACGGTGGGGACTGCCAGGCCGCCCTTGCCGACGCCCGGGGTCGGGGCTGCGAAGCCCCCGGCCCTTCCGCCCACGCCCGGCTCGCGGTTCGGTCGGGCCCAGCCGATCCGCCCTTCGAGCGAGAACTCGCAGGGACGGTGGAGCGCGCCGGGGCAGTGAACCCAGCCTCGCGCGAGAGCACGCGAGTTGATCTGGGCCGGCGCGGGGGTTCCGCGATCAGGGTGCGTCAGCGACAGGTCGCCCAACCGCGAGGTTGGGCTTGTTTCGTTCGGAACTGAGTTGAACGCGGGCTTCGGACCCGGCCCCCTCAACACCATGCTCCTCGCCTGGCGCGATCACGCACGCGGCTGATTTGTCCATACCATCGTCGCCATGTCCACGACCCCCAATGCGATGGTGACGCTCGACCCGCTGGTGCTGCTGCGCGAGCGGTTCGTGCGAGCTATTGAGGGCGCGACGGCGACGCTCGGGATCACGGCGGACACGGACCCGAGGCTCGAACCGTCCAAGCGCCCGGAGCTGGGGGACTTCCAGTGCAACGCGGCCATGGGGATCGCCAAGGCCGCGGGCAAGAGCCCGCGCGAGGTGGCGGCGGCGATCGTGGCGGTCCTGGACGTCAAAGGCATCGCCGAGCCGATCGGGTCCCAGGACATCGCCGGGCCTGGGTTTATCAACGTGCGGTTGAAGGCCGAGGCGATCGGGCGGTTGCTGGGCGCGCTGGACACGCCGAGCCTGGGAATCACGCCGCCGTCGCGGCCCGAGACGGTGGTGGTCGATCTGTGCGGCGTGAACCTGGCCAAGGAGATGCACGTCGGGCACATCCGGGCGACCGTGATCGGCGACGCGGTGGCCCGCATGTTCGGGCGGCTCGGGCAGCGAGTGGTTCGGCAGAACCACGTCGGCGACTGGGGCCTCAACATCGCGATGGTGGTGATGAAGGTGCGCGATGAGATCGCGGCGCGGCGGATGACGCTGGGCGGCGTGGTCCTGGGCGATCTGGACAGGTTGTACAAGGTGGTGCAGCGGGAGTGCGCCGGCGACAAGTGGGGGTTGGCCAGTGTGCGCAAGTTCGGGCTGGGGCCAAAGGCGGCCGCGGAGCTCGAGGAGCAGAACGCGGGGGCCGAGGCGACGGTGGCCCGGGCCAAGGCGACGCTGGTGCGCCTGCAGCAGCAGGAGCCCGAGATCGTGGCGGTGTGGAGGCGGATCTATGACCTGACGATGGCGGACTGCCTGAACAACTGCAAGCGGTTGCACGCGAATGTGACGGCCGAGGCGTCGGCCGGCGAGTCGTCTTATGCCGACGAGCTGGGGCCGATGGTCGAGGATCTGGTTTCTCGCGGCGTTGCGGAGCACAGCGACGGCGCGCTGGTGGTGCGGGTGGAGGGGATCGCTGAGCCTTGCCTGATCCGTAAGAGCGACGGCGGGTTCTTATACGCGACGACGGACGTGGCGGCGATCCGGCGCCGGGTTCAGGCCATCGGCGCGTCGCGGGTGGTGTACTGCGTGGATATCCGGCAGAGCCTGCACTTCCGGCAGGTGTTTGGCGCGGCGTTGAAGGGCGGGTACGCCGTCGTGACCTCGCCCGAGAGCACGCAGCGCGGGCAGCCCGCGGTGTTGCAGCACGCGGCGTTCGGGATGATCCTGGGCGAGGACGGCATGCCCTTCAAAACGCGCTCGGGCGACAATGTCAGGTTGACCGACTTCATCGATGAGGCCGTCGAGCGCGGCCGGGCGATTGTGCGGGCCAAGAACCCGGACGCTGCGGACGCCGACGTGGACCGCATCGGTGAGATCGCCGGGATCGCGGCCATCAAGTACGCGGACCTTTCCGGCGATCGCGCCCGAGATTATGTGTTCAGTTTCGATCGCCTGATCGCGTTCGAGGGTGATACCGGTCCATATTTGTTGTATGCGCTGGTGCGCGTCAAGGGCATCTTCAGGCAGGCGACGGAGGCGGGGACGATGCCGCCGGCGGGCGCGCTGGGGGCGGCGCCGATCCTCATCAAGGAACCGGCGGAGAAGGCGCTGGCCCTGCACCTCCTGACGTATCCCGCGGTGCTGCGGGCGGCGGCGGAGGCGTGCGAGCCCCACCGGCTGTGCGCCTTCGCGTATTCACTCGCGGGGCTGTACTCGAGTTTCTACGAGGCGTGCCCGGTGCTGAAAGCGGCGGATGAGCCGACGCGCCTGTCGCGGCTGCGGCTGTGCGCGATCACCGGGCGCGTGCTGCAGGATGCGCTGGCGACGGTGGGGATCCCGACGCTGGAGAGGATGTAGGAAGCGGACGGAGTGCGACGCGTGGGCGTCGTGGTCGCCCGTCCTGTGGGCTTCCCTCGCCTGCGGGCGCAACCCGACGTTTCCGCATCGGGCTCCGGCGAACGTCACCTCGGGTCCACCACCCGCCCCAGGAACAGGATCGCCCCCGTTTCCCGATCCCGGATCGCCAGCATGAAGGGTTTGTCGAGCGTGATGACCACCGGCTCTGGCTCTTCCATCGGGGCCGACGTGACGTTCATCGTGATCGCGGTGGCGGCCGCGGCCTCGGTCCCCGCCTCGTCCACGCGCAGGAACGCGCCGTGGTAAACCCCGCCGATCATCAGGGCTTCCTCGCTGACCATTCGAGAGAAGTCGGCGTTCTCGGTGAAGGCGACCTGCATGCCCATGATCTTGAGCGGGTCGGCGACGTTGGCCGTGGTCTCGAACTCGAACTTGGGCATGGTCAGGCGGACCTCAGCGGAGTCGAGGGATTCGACGATGGATTCCCAGGCCGGGGCGTCGAGGTCGGCCTCGAACGCGTCGAGCGGGCCCGCGGGCATCACCAGCAGCATGGCGAGGTTGGAGCCGGCGTACGCGAGCTCGACGGCGGTGTGCGTGTCGGTGACGACGTGGTTGCGGTACACGGTCTGGTGCATCATCGGGACCTGCACCGCCCGGGCGCCGGCGGGCGTGAACGGGCCGGGGCGTGTCGATTCCTTCTCGAACGGAGCGGTCCACGCGGCCTTGAGGTAGACGGCGGATGTAAGAACCAGGCGGGTGTCGGCGGAGATGCTGCCGTCGGGCAGAACCTCTGGGATGCGCGCGCGGGTCTGTTCGCTCACCCAATCGTTGATCGTGCCGCGGGCGGCGCCAGGGTTGCCGAAGTTGATGGTGTCAAACGCCGTGCCGTACGCGGCCTCAAGGCGTGGCTGATAGGTGTCGGCCAGCGAGAGGCTGTCCTGCACCCAGATGCGAGAGGCGAACGCGACTTCGGGGGCGTCGTCACCCTCGGCGGTCAGGGCCTGGGCGACCAGGCCCGCGAGGTTGGCGTGCTCGCGATGTTCAGCGCCGGAGAAGTGCAGGACCGAGGCCATGTCAGCCTGCGTCTGGCCCGCGGCACCCGCCCAGGCCAGGGCCAGAGCGTGGCGGATGTTGAGCGGAGAGAGCACGGCGTTCTCGCCCTCGGGCGCGGCCCGGCGGAAGAGATCGAACGCGAACTGGTTGGCGGCCGACGCGGCGGCGCGGAGATTGGCGGGAGTGACGCCGGCGGGGATCGGGCGCGGCAAGCCGGGCTCGGTCGGCGCGGGCGCGGCTGGCCGCGCGGGGTCCTGGGTGGCGGGAGTAGTGCGGTCGCGCGCGGGGGCCGGCGTGGGAGCGGTCGATTCAGCATCACGCGGGGTCGGAGTGTCCGGGCCGCAGGCGACAAGCCCCGCGCACGCGGCGATGAGGGCGGCCAGGAGGGGATGGGCGGTCGGGCGCGTGCGGGTCATGGGTGCTCCTTGTGCGATTGTTCGGGGGTTGAGGCGACGGCACCAGGGGGCCCGCGCGATTCAGGGGCGAGCGTGTGACGCGCCCGTGACACCTCGGGTCCAAGCCGGTGGTCGGTTTCAGGTAACCGGCTGGGTTTGGGACCGACCGAGGGCTCGCGCCCTCGGCTCGTTGTCCGAGTCCCGCTCCTCTCACGCCACCGTAATGCTCTTATCCAGATACACATCTTGGATCGTCTGCAAAAGCGCCACGCCCTCGGCCATCGGCCTCTGGAACGCCTTGCGCCCGGAAATCAACCCCATGCCGCCGGCTCGCTTGTTGATGATGGCCGTGCGCACGGCGTCCTGCGTGTCGCTCGCGCCCTTGCTCTCGCCGCCGGAGTTGATCAGCGGGATCCGCCCCATGTAGCCGTTGGCAAGCTGATACCGGCACAGGTCGATCGGGTGACCGCCGTTGCCCTGCTCGTCCGAGCCCGAGAGGTTCGTGTACACCCGCTTGTCCCACTTGCCGTAGGTCGACCCTCCCGAGTTGAGGGCGGCGTACCCGCCGTTGTTGGTCGGGAGCTTCTGCTTGATGATGTCGGCCTTGATCGTCGCGCCCAGATGGTCGGCCTGGCCGGTGAGGTCCGCCGACGAGTGATAGTCGGTCGTCTTGCCGTCGGCCCCCTTGACCTTAAAGGCGTTGGAGCGCGTGTAGCACCACAGCACCGTCACCATGCCCAGGGCGTGGGCCTCCTCGAACATGTCCGAGACGTAGGCGATCTCATCGCGGGCGCTGTCGTTGCCGAAGTAGATCGTCGCGCCGACCGCGACGGCCCCCATCTCCCAGCACTGGCGGACCGAGCCGAAGTAGGACTGGCGGTGCACGTTGGGGAACGTGAGCATCTCGTTGTGGTTGAACTTGACCAGGAACGGGATCTTGTGGCAATACTTGCGGGCGACCGAGCCCAGAACGCCCAGCGTGCTCGCGACCGCGTTGCACCCGCCGTCGATGGCCAGCCGCACGATGTTTTCGGGGTCGAAATAGGCCGGGTTGGGGGCGAAGGACGCGCCAGCCGAGTGCTCGACCCCCTGATCGACGGGCAGGATCGAGACGTAGCCGGTGTTGGCGAGCCTGCCGTGCCCGAGGATGGTCTGGAAGTTGCGGAGCACCGTGGGCGAGCGATCGGTGTGTGCAAAGACGCGATCGATGAAGTCGGGGCCGGGCAGGTGGAGGACCGACTTGCTGATGGTCCGCGACTCGTGCTTGAGCAGCCCGTCGGTCTCGGCACCGAGGATGTCGCGGAGTGGCATGGCGTTGGCATGAGCGGGCGCGGCGGTGGGCATGGGGAGAACCTCGCAGAGGGTGTGGAGCGATGGTACGCAGCCTCTCCGAGCCGGCAGCCCTGCCGCGGCTGCGTGCTCTCTCTCGACCGGCTGCGCCGATCACGCCATTGACCTACGGAGTCTTCGGAGCAAGTTGGTGCGAGTGAGCCGGGGCGTCGTTGGATCGGACTGAGGGCGTTCGCTCATACCCAGCAAAAAGCTCCACGCTCGCGCATGGGGCTCGTTGATGTGTGATTGCGGATGCAATGATTGAGGGTGGGTCAAGGTGGTGGAACTGCCGGCTCGGAGAGCCCGCGTACCTACTGCACGAAGTTCGATCGGACGACCGGCGCCGCCGATTCCGACGCGACTCGCAGCGTGATCTTCGACAGGCCGCGGCTTCCCGCCTGACTTCCCGCACGCTCCGACCAGGTGAACAGCCCAGCGACCAAGTCGCCGGCGTTGCCGCCCGTGCCTGTGATCCCGTTTGCGTCGATCGCGCCCAACGCCATCTCGCCCCCGGCGCCGATGCCCGGCGAGATCGGCGACACCGAGCCGTTCGTGCTCGAACGCAGCGAGCCGTCTCCGAGCGGCGAGCCGGTCACGCTCCCGAACTGCGGCCACAACCCCGGCCCGCCTCCGGGGTTCAGTTCCGGGTTGAACTCCGGGGGAAGCACCTGGCCCGTGATCTCGATCGTCGCGATCGCCAGCGTGTTGTTGGTCCGATCGGAGTCGAACACGCGCCCATCGACGTCGGACGCGATGATAAGCTGGTATGTGCCGGGCTGGAGCGTGCCGTCCTGCGGCAGCCAGACGGTGGTCAAGCCGGCGAGCGACTCGCCCGCCGCCAGCCGCAGCGCGCCCAGCCACTCGGGTGACGACCAGCCCACCTGAAGATCGCCCTCGCCGATCACGCCATCGAGCGACAGATACACCGCGTCGGACCAGCCCCATGTGGAGGCCGATCCAGAACCCTGATTGCGGACGACCCACGAAACCTCGATGGTCTGGCCCAGCTCGCCGCTGGTGGGCGCGACGCCCGAATCGACAACCAAGTCGCTCGCGGTCGGGTCGCCGATCACCACCGACCCGCTCGCACCCACGTTATTGCTTTCATCCGACTCGGCGACCATCTCCCACGCGTCGCTCTTCACAAGCAGCTGATACGTCCCGGCGGCCAACGCCCCAACGTCGGGCAGGCGCAGCGTGGCCTGCATCTGGATGCTCTGGCCCGGCGCCAGGGGCTGGCCGTTGTTGCCGTAGGCGTCCATGCTGATGAGCGAGTAGTCCGAGGCATCGAGGATCGCATCTGAAGACAGGTAGACCTCGTCGGCCCACCACGCGGCCGAGCCGTCGCCCGCGTTCCGCACCGTCCACGTCAGCGTGATTGCATTGCCAAACTCGCCGCTGGCCACCGACACGACGTTCTCCACGATCAGGTCGGGCGGGGTCGCCAGCGACACTTCGATCGGGCTCGAAGCGAGCGCGTTGTTCTCTTCATCGGTCTCGGCCTGCATCGAGTAGCCGTCGGCCACGACGATCAGGCGATACGAGCCCGCGCCCAGGGCGCTGTCGATGGGCAGGCGGGCCGTGGCCTCGATGGTGATCGACTCGCCAGGCGCCAGCGGGCCGGCGGGCAGCGTGATCTGGCTGACATCGACCCACAGGTCGGAAGAGTCGAGCACATCATCGGTCGAGAGGTACACCGCGTCGGTCACGTCAACGAACGTCGAGCCCAAGCCCGAGTTGGTGATGGTCCAGGAGATGGAGAAGTCCTCGCCGAACCGCCCCAAGGCGCCGGCGTTGATCTCGCCCACGGTGAGGTCGGGCAGGGTCGGCACGCTCACGCCCATCGCGCCCGACACCCGCGTGTTGTTCCCCTCGTCGCCCTCGGCCTCCGACCCACCCAGGTCGGCCGACACGATCAGGCGATACTCGCCCGTCCCGAGCGTCGCATCGAAGGGCAGGTAGATCTGCGCAAAGATCTCGTACGTCTCGCCGGCGGCCAGCACCGGGTTCACCCGGTCGGCGTAGAACTCACCCAAGTACAGGTCGTTCTCATCCAGCACGTCGTCGGCCGACAGGTACAGGCCGTCGGACCAGCCAAACTCGCCGCCCGTCGCCTCATCGCCCGCATTCCGCCCGACCCACGAGACCGCGATGGTCGTCCCAAGGTCGGCCAGCGCCGGAGAGGTGACCGAATCGATCACCAGATCGGCAGACAGCACCACCCGAGCCTCCAACGCCTGGAGAGGGAGCCAGCACACATCCCAGCGGTTCACGGCCTTCATTCTGTCGCTCCTGGGTCTCCGCACTGGGTGCCAGCAAGGGCTCCCGCGCTCCGACCTCTCGGAAGTATAACGGACGACTGGGGTGAACGCAACCCGGGGGGCTCGATCGCGCCCACCCGGGACAGTTGAGCGGATTGGACGTCTGGATAACCCCCCGATGTGGACAAGTTGTGGAGGGTTGCCCACCCGCCCACGTCACCCGAGCCGGTCCACGCGACTTGCAGAGTCTTCGGACCAGTTCTGTGAGTTCGGGCAGACGTGCGGGTGCGTCGGCGTCGATTGCGGGACCGACCACCGAAAAATCCCACGCTCGCGCGTGGGGCTCGTTGGTATTTGACCGAGTGTTCCAGGGTTGAGACCAGATAGAAGTGGTAGGGGTGCCGGCTCGGAGCGCCGGCCTACCTCAGTCCTTCTTCACTTCATACTCGGCATCGATCACGTCGTCGGCTCCGCCGGAGTTGGCTGGGCCGCCTTCGCTGCCGGGTCCACCCTCGGATGCGCCTGGGCCCGCGCTGGCCGCCGCGTCGGCGTAGATCGCCTTGCCCAGTTCCATGCGGGCATTGGACAGGTCCTTCATGGCCGCCTCGATCGGGGCCTTCTCGTCTTCCTTGAGTCGGCCTTCGAGGGTACTGATCGCGCCTTCGACCTTGGCCCGGACATCGCCCGGCACCTTGGCCCCGTGCTCTTCGAGTTCACGGCGGACTTGGGCCAGCACGACATCGCCCTGGTTCTTGAGGTCCACCAGTTCGCGCCGGCGCTTGTCCTCATCCGCGTGGGCCTGGGCGTCGGCCTTCATCTTCTCGATCTCGTCCTTGGACAGCCCGCCGGAGTTGGAGATCTTGATGTCGGCTTTCTTGCTCGTCTTCTTATCAGTGGCGACAACCGTCAGGATGCCGTTGGCGTCGAGGGCAAACTCGACCTCGACCTGCGGCATGCCGCGCGGGGCCGGGGCGATTCCCGCCAGCTCAAACTGCCCGAGTGCGCGGTTGTCTTTGGCGAACTCGCGCTCGCCCTGCAAGACGTTGATGGTCACGCTGGGCTGGTTGTCGGCCGCCGTCGAGAAGGTTTCCTTCTTGCTGGTGGGGATGGTCGTGTTGCGGGGGATGAGCACGGTCATCACGCCGCCCATGGTCTCAACGCCCAGCGAGAGGGGGGTCACGTCGAGCAGCAGGATGTCCTTGACATCCCCCTTGAGGATCGCGCCCTGCACGGCCGCGCCCGCCGCGACCGCCTCGTCGGGGTTGATGCTCTTGTTGGGCTCGCGTCCGAAGATCTCCTTGGCGATCTGCTGCACGCGGGGCATGCGGGTCGAGCCGCCGACCAGCACGGCCTCATCGAGGCGGGTGGCGTCGAGCTTGGCGTCTTTGAGGGCCGCGATGCACGGGGCGCGGAGGCGCTCGAACAACGGGCGGCAGATCTCCTCGAACTTGGCGCGGGTGATCGTGACCTGCAGGTGCTTGGGGCCAGACTGATCGGCCGTGATGAAGGGGAGGTTGACCGAGGTCTCGTTCATGGTCGAGAGCTCGCACTTGGCCTTCTCGCAGGCCTCTTTCAGGCGCTGCAGGGCCATGGCGTCCTTGCGGATGTCGATGCCCTCTTTCTTCCGGAACTCCTCGGCCACGAAGTCGATGAGGGTCTGGTCCCAGTCGTCGCCGCCCAGGTGGGTGTCGCCGTTGGTGGAGAGGACCTCGAACACGCCGTCGCCGATGTCCAGGATCGACACGTCGAACGTGCCGCCACCCAGGTCGAAGACGGCGATCTTCTGGTTCTTCTTCTTGTCGAGGCCGTAGGCCAGCGCGGCGGCGGTCGGCTCGTTGATGATGCGCTCGACCTT
>CAZHKB010000089.1:0-6331 GCA_964533405.1 uncultured Phycisphaeraceae bacterium
GGGGGGGGGGGGAAGCGGAAGAGGGGCGGAGGGGGAAAGTGGCAAAGTGGCCGGGTTCTGTCACCGGCCCCCCGGACGCCGCGGTCGCTTCGGGCGGCACCCCGCCGTCGGCCCGGCGGTACGCTCTACGGGCACACGGAGGTCGCATGGACGCACGCGGATCAGTCGGGCGGAGGGGGGACGGGCCAACGTCGCGGCATGAGTCGCCGCGGAAGTTGCGCCGGGCGAGCGATCGGCAGGGGCTCGGGGCTGCCCTGGCGCTGCTGGCCGCCTGCGGCGTAGCGATCGCTCAACCGGCTCTGCGCGGCGAGGGCGCGGCGTTTGCGCCGCCGGAGATGTCGCCGGCGGTGTTGCGCGCGCTGGAGGCGCCGTATCTGACGGCGGAAGAGGCAAAGGAACTGCGGGTGTTCCATGGGCTGTGGCGTGAGAGCGACCTGGACACGCCGGGGCGGCGGGCGCGGGCCGCGCTGCTGGTCGGGGCGTGGGACCATGAGTGGTTGATGGCCGAGGGTGCGCCCGCGCTGGATCGCATCGAAGCGATGGTGCGGCGTGGCGAACTGGAGGAGGCGCTGGAGGACTTGGCGGGCGAGAGCTCGCTACGCGGGCTGCGGCTGCGGGCCGAGGCGCTGGAGTTGCTGGGGAGTCTGGAGGAAGCGGACGCCGCGCTGGACGTGGTGGTCGATCGGCTGACGCGGACGCAGGTGCAGAGCGCGGCGGACCTGACCGAGGGCGTGCGGGCGCTGATCGCGCGGGCCCGCTTGCGTGGGCCTGGGCGGGAAGGGGCCGCGGCATCGGACTACCAAACGCTCGCGGCATTGATCGGCCGTGCCCGGGATGAGTTGGATCGGCTGTATTGGCCCGCGCACCTGGCCGAGGCCGCGTTGCTGATGGATAAGGACAACGTGCCGCAGGCGGCCCAGGCGCTGACGCAGGCGGTCACGATGTGCCCGGCGGCGAGCGAGGCGTATCTGCTGCTGGGGCGGGCGGCGGTGTCGTCGTTCGATTTCGCGCGGGCCGAGGCCGCGGCGGAACTGGCCGGCGAACAGTACGAGCGCGTCGACCCGGAGCATGAACTGGGGGACTCGCCCGCGGCGACGATGGTGCTGGCGCGGGCGAGGCTGCGGCAGGGCGACCCGGACGAGGCGGCGCGGCTTCTGGAGCCGTTGCTGGAGCGTTTCCCGCGGATGCGTGAGGCGCTGGCTCTGCACGCGGCGATCGCGGCCGGATTCTTCGACCTGGATATGGCGCGGGAGCGATGTGCCCGGTTCGATGCGGTGTCGCCGGGCTCTCCGCTCGCCCTGCTGGAGGTGGGCGAGCGGCTGGCGGACGACCGGCAGTATGAGGCCGCCGCGGAGTTCTTGTCGCAAGCGGCCGAGCGGCAGCCCAACTGGGCGCGGGCGTGGATCGCGCTGGGATTGCTGGAGATGCAGTCGGGGCGTGATGCGGCGGCCCGGGAGGCCCTGACGCGAGCGACGGGGCTGGACCCCTTCAACGCGCGGGCGACCAACAGCCTGCGACTGGTCGAAGAGCTGCTGACGTATGAGCGGATCGAGAGCGAGCACTTCGTGATCCGGTACAAGGCTGGCATCGATGAGGCGCTGGCGCTGGATATGCCGGCGATCCTGGAGCGCATCCACGCGCGGGTGAGCGGCGACGGGCCAGGCGGGATCGACTTCCAGCCCCCGCAGCGGACGGTCATCGAGCTGATGCCCGACCACGACTGGTTCAGCGTGCGGATCACGGGCATGCCGGGCATCCACACGGTGGCGGCGGCGACCGGCCCCGTGGTGGCGATGGAGAGCCCGCAGGTCGGGGCCGGACATAACTTAGGTCTGTACGACTGGCCCCGGGTGCTGCAGCACGAGTACACGCACACGGTGACGCTGGCGCGGACGAAGAACCGGATCCCACATTGGTTCACGGAGGCATCGGCGGTGTACCTGGAGGACTCGCCGCGGGATTACCCGCGGTGGCTGCTCCTGACGCGGGCGGTGGAAACCAACACGCTGTTTGATCTGGGTGAGATCGATGTCATGTTCGTGCGCCCGCGGCGTGCCAGCGACCGGGCCCAGGCCTACGCGCAGGGACACTGGATGTACCAGTTCATCATCGAGCGCTGGGGGGCGCGGGCTCCGCTGGACATGATGGACCACTTCGCGGCGGGCGCCACGCTGGCGGCGGCCATGCGCGACGTGCTGCAGGTCGCGTCGCTTCAGGCGTTCGGGCAGCAGTTCAGGCCCTGGGCCGAGGCGCAACTGGAGCGTGCGGGTCTGACGCTGCCCGAGGGCGTGCCGGGAATGGCAGACCTGATCGTGCGGGACGCGCCCGAGGGGTTTGATGCGCGAAGCGCCAGCCCGCCCAGCGCGGACCAGTTGCGATCGTGGCTGGAGGAGTTCCCGGGCCATCCGGTGTTGCTGCGGGAACTGGCGGCCCGCACGCTGGAGGCCGGGCGAGGCGAGGCGACACTGGAGGCCGCGCCCGCGCTGCTGGAGTACGCGGCGGCGTGCCCGGTGGACGACATGCCCCACCGGGCGCTGGCGCGGCTGTTTCTGCGAACGCCGGGGCGCGAGAGCGAGGCGATCCCGCACCTGGAGTTCCTCGATGCGCGGGAGCAGTCGGCGCCGGTGTACGCGGTGGCGCTGGCGCGGGAGTACGCGGGGCTTGGCGACTGGGAGCGGGCGCAGGCGAAGGCCGAGCGGGCGACCCGGATCGGGCCGTTTGATGCGGACCACCGGGAACTGGCGGCCCGCATCGCGCTGATGCGGGAGGACTTCGCGACGGCCGAGCGGCATATCCGTGCGCTGACGATCATCGAGCCGGACCGGGAGGTTCACACGCGGAGGCTAGAGCGGGTACGCGAGATGGCAGCTGGTCGATGACCGGGGCGTTGTGGGCGGCGTCGACGGGTGCTTCGGTCCGCGTGGCGTCGCCCGCTGGCTGGAACGCCACCCCGCCCAATCCCGCGGGCGGCTCCCCGTGCGTCCGTCCTTGACACCTTGGCACCTCTCCCCTCCGCGCTCCTACCATCGCCTCCTCAGGAGCTCTTCATGGCGTGGATCACCAAGAACTCGGCGGGAACGCGGGTCGAGCGGCGGGCCGAGCCCTACTTCACCAAGGCCATGCGCGACGACATGACCGCCCGCGTCCTGCCTCGCTATGAGACGACACTGGCGGCCCTGCTGCCCGCGCTGCACATGGTCCAGCACGAGAACGGGTGGATCCCGCCGCAGGCGATGCTCGAGATCGCCGAGTTCCTGAAGATCGAACCGGCCCAGGTGCTCGACACCGCGACGTTCTACGAGGAGTATTCGCTCAAGCCCAAGGGACGCCACACCATCGCGGTGTGCCGTTCCATCGCCTGCGAGTTTTGCGGGCAGAAGGACATCACCGACGCCTGCAAGGCAAAGCTCGGGATCGACGTGGGCGAGACCACGCCCGACGGTGAGTTCACGCTGATCGAACTGGAGTGCATCGGCGCGTGCGGGGCCGCCCCGGCCGCGCTGGTCGATGAGACGCTCCACGAGGGCCTGACGGCTCAAAGTGTGGTCAAGGCGATCGACGGGGCGAAGCACGCTGGCGGGCACTGACCCCGGGTGGCGTGCTTGCGGCTTTGAGCAAGCACGCTCTTGGATCACCCGTGTGCTCACTCCCCACCATGCTTGCCCAGAGCGGCAAGCCTGCCACCCAATCTCGGATCCTCCACGCCTTATCGGGCACCCCTGAGCCCCCGCTCCCGCGTTTTTGCCCGCTCGCCTGGGGAGGCGTGATATCCTTTCCCTACGCATGGGGGAGTCCGACCTCAACCCGCACGCCCCGCAGGCGGTCCGCACGCCGGGATCGCCGCCGACCGACATGGCTGGCCAGCCGGCGCACGGGATCTCGCACGTCCCCGCCAGTCCCGGCACGCCGCATCTGGACCGCACCACCGACCTGGGCGCCGACGCCAACAAGACCATCATGATGCCCAAGGCGTCCCGGCGCGTCAGCGTCGGGTCCGTCCTGCGCGAGCGGTACCGGCTGGACTCCTGGATCGGCGGCGGCGGGCAGGGCGAGGTGTACAAGGCGACCGATCTGGAACTGGAATCCATCGTCGCCATCAAGGTGCTCCCCGAGGAGATCTCGCGCGAGAAGAGCGCGATCACCCGCCTGAAGCGCGAGGCTCTCAACTCCCAATCCCTCAGCCATCCAAACGTCGTCCGCCTGTTCACGTTCGATCAGGAGGCTTCGGGCGCCACGGGCGGCGGGGGGGGCGGCAGCGGGGCCGTGTTCCTGGTGATGCAGCTGATCGACGGTCGGTCGCTGGCCGAGATCCTGGCCGACAAGCCCGAGGGCCTCCCCCCGGCCAAGGTCATCACGATCGCGCGCCCGATCGCCGACGCGATCGACACCGCCCACGCACTCCGCCCGCCCCTGCTGCACCGCGACCTCAAGCCCGCGAACATTCTGCTGTCTCGCGATGAGCGCCCGTTCCTGGCCGACTTCGGCATCGCGTTCGAGGTCCACTCGTCGATGTCGCAGGTCTCGGGCATGTCGCACCGGGCCGGCACGCCACGCTACATGAGCCCTCAGCACGTCGAGGGCGAGCGGCCCAGCGCCAGCGACGACATCTACTCCTTCGGCATCACGCTCTACGAGATGATCTCCGGCACCCCGCCCTTCAGCCACGGCGACGTGTTCAGCCAGATCAAAGCCAAGATGCCCCCGCCCATCCCCGGCCTGAGCGCCGAGGCCAACCGCGCCCTGCTGTCGGCCGTCGCCAAACGCCCCGAAGACCGCCCCGCCACCGCCAGCGAGTACGTCCAGCGCCTGGCCTCGGCACTGGGCATCTCCTTCACCGGCACCGGCACCCGCTCGGGCACCGTGTTCGGCTCGCTCAACAGCGCCGTCACGATCAATCCCGGCGCGTCCGGGCCCGCCAGCGGCTCGCCCTCCTCAAGCGGGAGGCCTGTCGGGCAGACCACGATCTCTCCCGACGGCACGCGCCGGCACGGGCTGACCACCGAGGCCCGGGCCGAGAGCGGCGATCCCGGGGCGGCCCTCATCTTGGCCGAGCGGGCACGCAAGGGCGCGGACGGACCCGTGGACTACCCGACCGCGGTGCGGTGGTATCGCCGAGCGGCCGAGAGCGGCGACTCGATCGCCCTGACGCGCCTGGCCGAGTGCCTGGACGCCGGCCTCGGCACGACCATGGACAAGCCGCTGGCGACCGCGCTGCTGCGACGGGCCGCCGAGGGTGGGTACGCCCCGGCCCAGTTCCGCCTGGGCAATCGCCTGCTCGACGGCATCGGCATCGACCCCGACCCGGCCGCCGGCGTGAAGTGGCTCACCGCCTCGGCCCGCAACAGCAACGCCGAGGCCATGCGAGCCCTGGCCCGCTGCTATGGCGAGGGCATGGGTGTGCCGCGCGACCTCGACGCGGCCGACATGTGGCTCGAACGCGCGGGCGATCGCCCCCGCTACAAGCCCGTGGTCGTGACGCCCACGCCAGCCCCGATCGAGCGCGGCACCCCCGCGAAGAACGAGGGGTGGATGAAGAAGATGTTCAAGCCCAAGGACAAGTAAACGCGGACCCTGCTGGTCCGAGCCCCCGGCGGGAGCCGGGGCTTTGGTCAACAACCCGCCCACAATCTAAACCCCCGGCTCGCGCCGGGGGGCTCGGATTCACATTACCCGCCCATCAAACTCGGCAACCCCAGCCCCTTGCGCAGCGACGCGATTTGACCCAGGTGCCACCCATAATGCCACGCGGCCTTGAAGGCCGAGTCCAGCTTGTCGGTCACGAACCCCGCCCCGTCACCCGCCGGGGGCGCGTCCAGTTCCGCGTCGCTCAGCGCGTCCACCGCGGCACACAGCCGGTCGATCGACGCCTCGAACGCCGCCCGCATGTCCGCCACCGGCGAATACACCGCCGGATCGCTCGTCGGCTTGGACTTCATGCCGTACAACGTTTCCCACTCCTGCGGCGAGGTCATCGGCTGACCATCGATCAGGCTGGCGAACCACTGGTTGGAATGGGCCATATGCCCCAGCGTCCACAGCTTGTGGTTGTACGCCCCGGGCAGCTGCTCGCAGGCCCGCTCGTCGGGAATCCCCGCAGCCATGTCCGCCAGCATCTTGTGGGAGAACCGCAGCAGCGCGCTGCTCCGCTTCGACACCGCGTTGGACGCCGCGGCGACCGAACGACCTCCCGCGGGCTTGCGCCCGGACGCCGCCGGCGTCTTGGCCGGGATCTTGCCCGCCGACTTGCCCACGGGCTTGCCGGCCTTGGGGGCGGCCTTTCTGGTCGCCTTGGAGGCGGACTTCTTCGTGGTCTTCTTGGTGGTCTTCTTGG
>CAZHKB010000089.1:6431-9576 GCA_964533405.1 uncultured Phycisphaeraceae bacterium
GTGGTCTTCTTGGTGGTCTTCTTGGCGGGTTTCTTGCTCATGGTCGGGCCTCCAAAGGGAGGCCGCATCATACCGCGCGGCCCGACTACGCCACTCTGCCCAGCGTCCGCACCGCCTGCTCCATCGTTCGGTCGTGGTAGGTGATCATCGCCAAGTTGGCCTGCACCGCCCGGCTGGCCGCCGACACGTCCATCATCGCGTCGATCTCGTCGATTCCCGCCGCCTCCAGGAACCCGGCCTCAATCCGACCCGTCGCGGGCCTCAGCCCATCGGCGGCGGCCGCGGACACCGCGAACAGCCCGCCCCCGATCTTGGTGAGCTGTGAGCGGTCGCCCAGGTCGACCAGCCCAAGCCGCGCGATCGCCACGCCCTGCTGGTGGATGGTGCCGTCCGCGCTGATCGAGGGTTCGGGCCCGGGCGGGATGGTAATCGTGCCCCCTCGGTCGTTCAGGACGGGCAGCCCGCTGGAAGCCAGCACGAGCGTGCCGTCGTCGCGGGCGGTCAGGCGTCCATCGCGTGTCAGGCGGATCGCGCTGCCCGAGGGGTCGGAGTTGTCGCGGGCGGTCAGGAACCCGCGCCCCTGGATCGCCACGTCGAGCGGGCGGCCGGTCTGGTCAAGCGAACCTTGCGCGTGCGAGACGATGTTGGGCAAAAGGTGCGTGCCGCCGCCCAGCATCTCGAGCAGGTCGTGCGAGGGCACGCCCGGCAGCGAGTCCTCGATTCGAGCCGGGTCGCGGGCGATCTGCAGGGCCAGATCGGGCTTGAATCCCGGTGTGTCGGCGTTGGCCAGGTTGTTGGTGATGACGTCCTGGCGAAACATGGAGGTCAGGGCGCCCGACGCGGAGAGGTGCAGGCCGTAGGAGAGCATGGGCGAACACAAGCAACCCGCGTGCCCGCTCGCCGCGCCAGAATCGCCAAGGAATCGCCGCGCGTCGTGCGCTGAATGGCCGTCCCATTCGCCGCACGCCCCACCCGCACTCGCCGCTCCCTTGACGGCTCGTCGAGAGTCCCCAACCCCCATCTCTGCGGAACCCGCCCCCGCCCGGTCGATGTCTCGACGTATGCGGAGCCTCCCAGCACCCTTCCTGATCGCCGCCCCATGCCTGGCGCTGGGCCTGGTCGCGTGTTCCAGCGAGCAGGGCACCTACGTCGGCCAGCGTTCCAACCCCATCTACGCCACCCAGTCACTGGGCGAACTCGAGGCCGTCATCCCCGAGCCCGTGCCGGTCCGATCAGTCATCGCCGCCGCCGAAGCCACGCTCCGCGACCGCGGGTACACCATCTGGTCGGCCCGCACCACCGACGAGCGAGGCCGGATCGAGGCCCGCCCGCCCAGCCGGGACATGGGGCGTCCGTGGATCGTGGAAGCCTGGGCCGCGTCTCGCGAGCAGACGGCGATCTCGGTGAGCGGCGGGCCTTGGGATGACGATCAGGCCGCCCGCGTGCTCATGGACGCGATCCTGCAGAGGCTCGGGCGATAGCGTGGTGTCCATCGCCACACAGCCGCGTGCTCGCGCACGCGGCTCTGCTGTCAAGGCGGCGCGCCCATGGTCGGATCCAGATCGATCGCCAACTCGACCACCAGGCGCCCAGGCTCCGCCTCGTCGCCTTCCCACCGCACCCGCTGCACCCATCGCATCGCCCCCATCGCGGGCGGCATCGGCACGCCCAGCGCCGCCAGCGCACCCAGCAACTGCGCGGGACGCAGCACCCCCGCCGTCACCACGCTCCGCTCGACCCGCGGCGACACCAGAAGCCCCGACACATCCCGCAGCGCGGCTGGCGCGCGTCCGCCATCGGGCGACTGCTCCAGCCTCACCACCCACCACCCCGGCACCGCCCAGGGCGAGGGTCGCCCCAATCCCTGTCCAACCATCCGCACGCTCGCTGGTGTGACGCCCGCAGCGCCCACCCCCCCGGCATCGGCGCCGCCGCCTTCGCCGACGCGATCGCCAAGCCGCTCAACCGCCCATGCCTCGCCCGGCACCGCGCCCACCATCGGCGCAAACTGCCACGCGATCACCGGGCGCTGGCCCAGCAACCCCCCAAGCCGCGCCATCGATGCCTCGGGCACCTCCGCCACCCGCACCGCGGGCGGGAACGCCCCGCCGAAGTCCGGCCCGAGCGTCGCCGCGCGATCCACGTCGGTGCCTGCTCCGCCCGCGCTATCCCCCGCGGGCGCCGCCAGCAGCCACGCCATCAGCCGATCCGCGCTGGGCGCCAGCCTCGACAGGTCGTCGGATGACACCCCCAGCGTGATCGACAGCCGATCATCACGCCTTCCCGAACCATGCACCACGGCGATCGTCTCACCCGCGACCGCCCAGTGGCCGTCCTCCGGCCGCAGGTCGAGCATCTCCGTGATGCCCGCCACCATCGACGCCAGATTCGGCCCACGCGGGATGGTGAACGCCATGTCTTGCCGCGCCCGCGGCGCACGGGGAGCGAAGGCGGCGTTCGGCGTGACTTCGGCATCGCCGACCACTCGCACACCCTGACCGCCATCACCGCCATGCACGCCACCGCCCGCGCCCAGCGGGCTTGGCGCCCCGTCCAAGGGCTCACGCGGAATCAGGTCCGCGACCGCCAGCAGCGCGCCCTCCGCGAGCGCATCGATCTGTCCGGGTGCCAGGCCGGTGACCGACCCGCCCATCCGCGCCGCCGAGCCGCCGAGCCGAACCAGCTTCCCATCGAGCCCGGCGCCGCGCCGCGCCAGTTCCTCGCCAAGCCTCCACCACACGCCCATCGCCGTCGCCTCGCCCACCGCGCCCCCGTTCGCCGCGGCCTCCGCGTACCCCGGGCCCAGCGTCAGCATCGCGATGTCGGCGTCCAGCAATCCCGCCAACCCCGCCAGCGTCGGGTCGTCACCAAGCCGCGCTCCGGGCGTGCGATCGCCAAATCGCGGCAGCATGTCCTTGAACAGCGCCACATGCGCCGCCGGCGCGAGCATCACGATCGCGCCACCGTCCCGCTCCAGCACGCGCGTCGTCAGCAGGAACCGCCCATCCTCCAGCGCCAGGATCGCCTGCCCCGCATGAACTTCCCGCGGCGCTGGACGCAGCTTCGCCCGGATCCGCCGCTCCGCATCCCGCGACACCAGCGACAGCACCACCCAGTCCGGCTCGGCCTGGGCACGCCTCCCGCC